>CBCTHD010000430.1:0-2542 GCA_965146615.1 uncultured Clostridia bacterium | reverse complement strand
ATTATCAAAATAAAGTCATTTACGATCGGTATGACCGCAATTTGACGGTGCGGGTGCCGGATGACACAACGGCGGTGTGCGAAGTGATGTTGCCGGATGACAATACAATTTATGAATTTGAGGACATTTCCGAAGGTCAGTTGATTTCAGTATTCACCAGTCAAGATGGGCAGTATATCAAAATTATCTTTGGCGGTGATCCTATTACGGCAACAGTGGATGAAATTACAGATGATGAAATCGTACTGAATGGGACAGCTTATCTCAAAGCATCTTCTTTGGAGCGTATGCCGGCTATCGAACTGGGCGGCACGTATACGTTTTTCCTGGACATTGACGGTCGTGTAGCGGCACGCAGCTCAGATACATCAGGACAGCAATATGGATTTTTAATTGATGCGGCGACAAAAGATGGCATTAATACGGAAATGCAAATCAAGCTGTTAACAGATATGGATGAAATTCAGGTTTTAGGGCTCGCATCCAGCGTCAAGCTGAACGGCAGTACTATTAAACCAGCAACCACAGACGGACGGGCAAAACTGATGGCAGCGCTGCAGACGGATCACAACGCGGCAAAACCAGGGGATAGTGTATATACGGAAAATGGAATCGTCAGCCAGCTTGTGACATATCAAGTCAATGCGGCGGGCGCAGTCAATGAACTGAATACAGCGGCTGCCGAACAAGATTCTTATAGCTTCTCTTTGGATTTCTCAAAAAATAGTCTGCAATATAAATCTGGAATTAAGACATTCCGTATGAAGTTCATGGCATCTACAAATACAAAGGTTTTTGTAGTACCGTCAGATGGCAGCGTGGAAGATGAAAATTTTGAAAGTGTTGCAACATCGTGGATGGTAAACGACCACACCTATCAAGTAGCGGCGTATGATGTAGATGATGGCGGTGCAGCGGGCGCAATAGTTATTTGGGACAATGTTGGCGGAGCCATTACCAGCGGTTCAAACTTTGCCGTAGTGGACAAAGTTGTATCTGCTGTAAAAGAGGATGGTACACAAACAAAAAAATTATATGGTATTTCAAGTGGTAAATATATTGAATTAATCGCTGAAGAACTCGGTACATTGACAGTGACAAGCAACGGCGTGGCGCGGGAGTTGCGGCGTGGAGACGGTATCCGGTATGCGACAAATAAAAACGGAGAAGTTAGTACGATTGCGCTGGATTTCGATGTGGCAAGACCATATAGTGCGCAGCAAACCGGCACGCTCTTTAGTATCGCATGGAGTACATACGGAACGGTATACTCTAAAGAGGGGAATAACTTTATCATGACCACCAAAGTAGCGGAGTCGATTGAGGAATCCTTATTTGAAAACCGGGATTCCAGGATTTCCTTCCCGGCGGCAGGAAATATCTATATTTATGATGTGGAAAAAGATGAGGTGAGCCGGACAACTGTTGATGATATATTTACCTATATGATGAGTGGAGAACACGCATCGCGGATATATGTCCGCTTCCGCTATGAGACAGTACAGGATATACTAATTTATAAGGAATGAAGTCAATAGAAGAGAAGTAGCCTACAAAAAGAGTTGTAAATTCATAATAGAACCAAAAATACCGTGAATACGGGAAATTTCCCGATTCACGGTATTTTTTATATAGAACGAAAAAAGGTATACAATTATCAATCGTACCGCCAGACAGCATGCTGGTCAATTTGATATTTTACACTGTCGCCGCTGGTGTAGATTTGCAAAATATCAGCAATATTCCGGTGATCGATAGCGGAAGGCGTAAACGCTGCCAAACTGATATAACGCACGCCGTCCACCGTATTGATGGCACTATAGCTGTTTTTCCAAACAACGAATACGCTGATGCCGTTGTTGTTTAGCTTCGCCATGGTGTCATAAAACAGATCGGATTCATCTTGATTCGTGAAATTGAGCGGACTGGACAGTGCTATAACTGCGGCGGGCGTTGTTATCTGCTCTGCTTCAGCAAGCAGCCATTTCCAGCCTTCCGGATTCACGTCCAGAATACCGGAAGCGTCGTTTTGCAGTTCTAAGGTTGTCACGCCGCCGGATACGGTTCGATTCATGTTGGAAAATGCCGTCAAATTTCCAAATGCCTCTGTGTCATCCAAAAGGAATGCGGGCTGCGTAATGATAGAGGAAAGCTGGTCGCGCGCAATTCCCTCCATCAGCGTATTGGTGGACGCCAGACCTCCAAAGTAATTGACAGACTGAACGGGAAGGTTTCCATATAGCGGGTCACTGGTAGTAGCGGTTCCTGCCGGAACGCCGCCCAGGATTTCCAAATCATCAAAATAAACAGCGCCCGCCGTTTGTAGCTGGGTATCAGATTGCACCAAATAAATCCGTGTGAGCTGTGCGGGTAAAGCAACTTCATCGGGAATGTCCACCTCCAACTGCCGCCAGCCGTCAAAGGTCAGCGATTCCTCCAGCGTGAGCCGGTGAACCGTTCCGTTTGCATCCTGAATCATGATGCGCAGCCATTGCTGATTGGTGGAAGTGGCATGGACCCAGAGACTAATTTTTGAATTTTG
>CBCTHD010000429.1:0-2551 GCA_965146615.1 uncultured Clostridia bacterium | reverse complement strand
TAGCCTATTCCATCGGTAACTAAAATCAACTGTCCGCTCGCGTGAGAGTGCCATGCTGTTCTTGCGCCCGGCTCAAAGGTGTAATTGTTCACTTCCGGACAATGAAAGACGCTGTCATGCTCAACGAGCAAATTTTGATACACGGCGCCGGTATATCCTTCGGCTGTAAATGCGTCACCTCTGGGAAACATGGTCTCGCCCCGTGCGCGGATCGTTCCATTGCCACGCGCTGTTTCAACCGCCGCATCGTATTCAGCATCCGTTACTTTTTCAAACCAATTCGTCGTTCCCACGCCCGGATTTACCGCGATTGCAATATGTGCAAACCAACTGTCATTGATTGCCGCGTGCATATGCCTTACACCTGGTGGGACGAGGATTACATCGCCTGTCTGCATCAGCCGCGCCGGTTCACCCTCCATTTCAAATACACCAACGCCCTCCGTCACAAGTAGTATCTGTCCTCCATCGTGTGAATGCCAGTCCGTCCTCGTACAAGGCTCAAATGTGACCTGACCGAAGGCCGGAATCTTCATCGTATCATTGTATTCCGATAGCCAGTTCATATAGGAAACGCCTGTAAATACCGGCGCGGCGGGATTTAAGTCCCCGCGCGCAAATACGTTCTCTATGGTATCGGCGTTAAGAATCGTCACCGTTTGTAATATCTCGTCCCAAAGCACGGTATATCCGAATGTTTCCGCAATAAAGCGGATAGGTAGCATGGTTCTATCATTTAGGAGAACCGGCGTGACGTCAAGCGTCTCTTCACTGCCATTGACAAGCGCTGTTCTTTCGCCAATCGTGAGCGTGATTTCTGTGCCGTTATATGAAAGCGCTGCAGTCTGTGTACGATCATCCCATAATGCCGTACCGCCAATCCCTTCTACAAATGCACGCACCGGCAAAAGCGTGCGGTTATTCTGCACAACAGGAACCGTGCCGTTTTCGTCTATGTTTTGTTCTGTGCCGTTGATCGTCATCACGGGATTTCCAATTTGCATTGTGATCGTTGTACGCACTTGTGCCGGAGTCTGCTGCGTGCCTTGCGTATCTTCCTGCGCCGCTGCAATAGCAGAGGTCAAAGAAGCTGTCATGTTAAGTGTCCGCGGAAAACCATTGTACGGCGCTGTCAAAAGCGGGATCGCGAGCATCGCGTCCGCCGTATTTCCTGCCGCAAGACTCTGTGCTACCACTTTCGGTATATCCGTCTCTCTGCCGCCTTGCGCAGCCATAACAGCAAGGTCGATTAAATCCTGCGTCGCTTCATTATCAGATGTCGGAATCTCCGTGCCGTCTATCGTTGCCACTGTAGCGTCTATCAAAAGTTTTTGTGTCGCCGGGTCAAGATTGGTGCTGATATAGCCCCCCGTATCGTCTGCCGCAAAATGCTCCATAATACCGAGCAGTTCTTCAGAATCGCTCGCATAGCCGGTAGCGATTGTCTCGGTTGGCTGCGGACGCTCCGGCGCCGGGTCTGTAACAGCGTCCCCTTCCACAGCGTCAATTCTTTCAAGCGCTAACAGTGTTTTTTCTTCGCCATTATATTTCTCGTTTAAGAGCACCGCCGCGCGGAGCATATCCTTTGAATGCCCTACGCTAAGATTCCCATTGATATGTCCTGTGAGCTGACCTGCACAGTTTCCGTTTCCGACAATGGTGCAGAAGGTCAAAAACTCTCTTGTGTAGAGCGAAAGTCCTGTACGGTTATAGAAATCACCGAAGCAGATACCGGAAAGATACCGTGTCTGGAGCCTCATGTTCTCGCTCATATCATCTGTTATCGTCCCAATTTGCGGTCCAAACAGTGTCCGCTGCACGGCAAGTCCATCGTCATAGCGGGTTTCTTCAGTGGAAGTAATACGGCTGTTATAGGGTACGGTCTCGCCGTGTGTCTCCAGTGCCGCATCTGCCGCATCAAGCGCATCTGCCGCTCTCGTATAGCCGCAGTAAGCACCGCTGTGATAAATCGCCTCTTTGATTTCAATCGGTGTTAATCCATCGTCAAGCGCCTCTTTCACCAAATCGTCAATTTCGTCATACGCACGGTTTGCAGTAAGCGTTACAAGGGTTGAAAGGCGTTGCAATCTTATATCAAGATTTTCATTGATAAATGCTTGCTTTTCGCTTGCATTCATGCTTGTATAAACCGTCTCGTTTGCTGCGGTGTCTGCCGCACTGATTGCCAATGAATTTACCGTCATGCTTACCGCAACAGCCGTTGCGACAAAAATGGATATCATTTTCTTTTTCATCCGAAAAACCTCCTGTCGTTTTATCTGTCTTAATTATAGCACCACTGTCCATATTTTAGAAGTATCGATTGGTTCATCAGCACAAACCAAAAGGTTTATACTAAAAAAAGACGTGTACGAAACAAACATACACGCCTTTTCCTATTTAGCTTGCTTTATGTCCGCCGAAAACTTCTGATATTTCCATATTTTCCAGCGCATTATCTATATTGGATACTTCCTCTGCTGTTAAGGGCATATCTGCCGCGCCGGCGTTTTCCATAAGTCTTTCCGGTTTTCTCGTCCCCGGGATTGGA
>CBCTHD010000428.1:0-2552 GCA_965146615.1 uncultured Clostridia bacterium | reverse complement strand
ATTACAAAAGAATCCTTTGCTGTGATGAAAGATGGCGCGCTGCTTGCCAATGCGGGACATTTTGATGTAGAAATTTCCATTCCGGATTTGGAAGCTATGAGCAAATCTGTCACGGAGGTTCGTGACAACATCACTTGCTATACCATGCAGGACGGACGGCGGCTGCATTTGTTGGCAGAAGGACGGCTGGTAAACCTTGCCGCCGGAGATGGCCACCCCGCCGAAATCAGGGACATGAGTTTCAGTTTACAGCTGCTCAGCGCAAAGTTTATGCTGGACAACCATGCTGCGCTGGAATGCAAGGTTTATGATGTACCGGAGGAAACAGACCGGCGTGTCGCGGAAATCAAGCTGCATTCTCTCGGTATCTCTATCGACCGTTTAACGGAGGAACAACAGCGCTATCTTAGCAGCTGGCAAGTTTAATGTTATCATATAAAAAAGAAATAGATGAAAACGTTCCCTCCCCTTTTTCATTGGGACAGGAACTGCAAACCTGAGGAAAGGTGTGATGAATATGCGTAAATTATTTACGTCTGAATCGGTAACAGAAGGGCATCCCGATAAGATCTGCGACCAAATTTCCGATGCGATTTTAGATGAACTGCTACGGCAGGACCCACAAGCGCGCGTCGCCTGCGAAACCGCTGTAACAACCGGCATGGTGATGGTGATGGGCGAAATTACGACGACGGGATATGTCGATATTCCGAACCTGGTTCGCCAAGTGATTTGCGATATCGGGTACGACCGTGCAAAATACGGATTTGACGGTAATACCTGTGGCGTTATCACAGCGCTGGACGAGCAGAGCCGCGATATTGCCGGCGGCGTTGATCATGCGTTGGAAGTCCGCACGGGCGAAGAAACAGATGCCTATGCAGGAACCGGCGCGGGCGACCAAGGTATGATGTTTGGATATGCGTGCGACGAAACAGAAGAATACATGCCGCTGAGCATTTCTCTTGCGCACAAATTGGCCCGCCAATTGACGTTGGTACGAAAATCCGGCAAAGTGGATTATCTGCGTCCCGACGGGAAGACACAGGTCACGGTAGAATATGATGATGACAAGCCTGTCCGCATTGACGCGGTTGTCATTTCCACACAGCATGCACCGGAAGCGTCGTTGGAGCAAATCACCCGCGACATGATGGAATTGGTTATTCGCCCCATTGTTCCGGCGGAATTGCTCGACGAAGATACAAAATACTATATCAATCCCTCCGGTAAATTCGTCATTGGAGGACCGCATGGCGACTCCGGTCTCACCGGGCGCAAAATCATTGTCGATAGTTATGGCGGTGTTGCACGGCACGGCGGCGGTGCATTCAGCGGCAAAGACCCGACAAAAGTGGACCGCAGCGCAGCCTATGCGGCACGCTGGGTAGCCAAAAACATTGTTGCAGCAGGATTTGCGCGCAAATGTGAACTACAGCTTGCTTATGCCATTGGGAAAGCGGAACCTGTTTCCATTCGCGTTGATACCTTCGCCACCGGAAGCGTGTCCGATGAATTGCTGGCAGAACTGGTCGGAAAGGTGTTCGACTTGCGTCCTGCTGCAATTATCGACCACTTGCAGCTACGCCGTCCCATCTACCGTCAGGTTGCGGCATATGGCCATATGGGACGCAATGATCTGGATCTTCCTTGGGAAAAACTCGATAAAGTGGAAGAATTAAAACAGGCGCTGGGAAAATGAATCCCCGTAAGAATACTATGAATAAACGGCGCATTTGGCAGCGTTTTTGCGATCAAATCAGACATATTCGCTTTTAAAATATTATATAAAAAATGCAAGGCATTCGCCTTGCGTTTTTTTATATTTCCAATTTTTTTAAAACCCTTATCAGAAACACCGTGCAAAGCAGCACCGCCACGACTTCGGCAATGGGAAGCGACCACCAAACAGCATTTAAATTCCCCGTTAATGACAACAGATATGCAACCGGAATAATGATAACCAACTGTCTTGCAACAGATACTAGTAAGCTGTACATGCTTTTTCCCAACGCCTGGAAAACAGAACTTGTCACAATATTAACCCCTGCAAACAAAAAGCTGATACTGATAATACGCAGCGCGGTTTCCCCGATTGTCAACATTTCCGCTGAGGCATTAAACATCCGGAGTAACACATCCGGAATAATCTGGAATATCACCAGACCAATCAGCATAATAATTACAGCAGCTATTACACTAAGCCGAATGGTCTTGTGGATTCGGTCCCGCTTTTTTGCCCCATAGTTATATGCTAATATAGGGACCATGCCATTGTTTATTCCAAACACCGGCATAAATACAAAACTTTGCAACTTAAAATATACGCCAAATACCGCTGCTGCCGTACTGGTGAACGCCATTAGAATTTTGTTTAAAGCAAATGTCATAACAGAACTAATGGATACCATTAAAATTGAGGGCACACCGATCGCATAAATACGCTTCACTAGTTTTGCCTGCGGCCACATTTCACGGATATGCAGTTTGATTTCATGGTTCACTTTCACATTGAGAAAAAGACCAATCAACATTGCAATGATTTGCCCAAT
>CBCTHD010000427.1:0-2553 GCA_965146615.1 uncultured Clostridia bacterium | reverse complement strand
TTCGGGAAGACGCGGCAAAGATTATTTACATCATCTGGAAATCGTAACGTTAAAGAGCACATAAGAGGCTGACGTAGAAGCGTCAGTCTCTTTTTGTAATTTTTTGGGCAAAATTTGATAAAAAAACTCTTGTCAAATGAAAAAAAAGAGAGTATAATAGGTAGGGTGCGCTCTGATAAAGGGTGTGAATGACATTTGCTTTAGGTGTTTGCTGACTTTCATTATTTACAGCGTTTGCTGATTTATAAATACTCTACATAGTAAAGGGATGGGATCGTGTTAAGTTATGAATTTTTAGTAGACATTGCTATCATATTGCTAGCCACGAAATTGCTTGGGTTACTTACGAAAAGGTTTAGCATGCCGCAGGTTGTAGGCGCGCTTTTGGCAGGCTTGATTTTGGGACCGGCGGTGCTAGGCGTGTTAAAAGAAACGGATTTTATCAAACAGGTTTCAGAATTAGGTGTGATTGTCCTTATGTTCACTGCTGGTTTGGAGACCAGTATCAGCGATTTAAAAAAGACAGGAAAAGCATCATTTATTATTGCCCTTATGGGTGTTTTTGTTCCACTTGTGGGTGGATTTGTCATTTCCTATTTCTTCGGCGTTGGGCAAGGGCAACAGGCAACATTGCAAAATATATTTATTGGGGTTATTTTGACAGCGACTTCTGTGAGTATTACCGTAGAAACGCTGAAAGAAATGGGGAAACTATCGACCAAAGCGGGAAATGCGATATTAGGCGCTGCGATTATTGATGATATTCTGGGCATTGTCGCTTTGACGATTATTATGTCCATGGCGGACAGCCAGGTAAACATCGCGATTGTGTTGCTGAAAATTCTTGGATTTTTCGTATTTTCTATTGTTGCCGGATACATTACATATGTCTTATTTAATAAATGGGTGTCAAAGGCAGACCGTGATTTGAGACGTTTTGTCATTATGGCGTTTGTTATTTGTCTGCTACTTTCCTATGTGGCAGAAAGATTCTTTGGTGTGGCGGACATCACCGGGGCATTCATCGCGGGATTAATTATATCCAGTACGCAACGGACGCATTATATTGCATCGCGGTTTGAGACGCTATCCTACATGCTATTGTCTCCCATCTTTTTTGCCAGTATCGGAATTACGGTTGTTTTGCCGCAAATGACTGTCTCGATTGTTCTGTTTACGATTTTGTTGACGGTGGTTGCTATTATCACAAAGATTATAGGTTGTGGCTTGGGCAGTAAAATCATGAGATTTTCAAATCGGGAGAGTGTACAAATCGGTGTCGGGATGATTTCACGTGGTGAGGTTGCGTTGATTGTGGCAAACAAAGGGCTGCCGCTGGGGTTAATTAATGCGGTTTATTTCGGACCAATTATCATTATGGTGGTGGTGACAACCATTATAACACCGATCTTGTTGAAGTTTGTATTCCATGCAAAAAAGAACAGCGAAGTGGACGAACCGCCGGTGAAAGATGCTGTTGTGAAAAACTACGAAGGCTCTTTACTCTACGAACTCTATCAGCAGGCGGCAGATAATGATCCCAATCTGGGAAAAAATTTTGAAGAATTAGCGCGGTATGGGAAGGAACATCGTCAAAAATGAGGAAAACAATTGTCTGTTTTCAGATTCCATCGATGTAAGAAAGGGCGAAAATTTTTCTGAAAAATGCCTCGAATATTGACAATGTAGTAATCAGCATGGTAAAATATATGTATTAAAAAGTGGAGGGGAGAATGTTTCATGCTAAAAAGAAATATCCCAGTGTGTATTATCCTAACCATTATTACCTGCGGTATCTATGGCTGGTATTGGTTTGTATGCCTGACAAATGAAACAAATACGCTATCGCACCATGAAGAGGATGCACCCGGTGGCGTTGCGTTAATTTTGTCGATTATTACCTGTAATATCTATGGTATTTACTGGGCATACAAAATGGGGACAAAACTGGATCAGGCAAAGGTGGACCATGGTTTGTTGGCAAGCAGCAGCGGTGTTGTTTATTTAATTTTACAGCTGTTTGGGCTGCAAATTATTGGGTTAGCGTTGATGCAAAATGAAATCAATACGCTGATAGGCAAACAATAATATGGGACAGAAAACGAGATTTTTAAAAATTACCAAAAAAAGCGCCTTACTCTGTTTATTGGGGGTAGGGTATGCTTTTTTTGTTCTGTGGACGGGGATCGCAGTCCCGTGTCCCTTGCATACCGTTACCGGGTTATATTGCCCAAGCTGTGGTGTGTCAAGAATGTGCTTGTCATTGTTGCGGTTGGACCTGCCCGGCGCATGGCATGCAAACGTTATGTTGTTGTTACTGTTACCATTACTTGCAGGCGTTTTTCTGAGTTGGGCGGTACGTTATATTAAAAGTGGAAACCGAAACCTGTTGCGCTGGCAGACGGCTGTAATTTGGAGTTGCTGCGTATTGTTATTAATATTCGGCATTTTACGTAATGTCCCCTGGTTTGCCTTTTTGGCGCCGCAGTGAGAGATAATGATAACCCAAATGGCGGGCGGTCAAAAAACGAGAGCAAAAATAAATATCATATA
>CBCTHD010000426.1:0-2553 GCA_965146615.1 uncultured Clostridia bacterium | reverse complement strand
CGGACGAGGTTCCTCTACCACGGCGACAGAGGTAAGTATTGAGGGCGGAGCATTTTCGTCAGCTTCTGACCCGGGAGAGCCGCCGGAAACCGGTCTCAGCAAAAATTTCCGGGATATGGATTCCTGTATATGGGCGGTGACCGCAGTAGATTACCTGGCAGAGGCGGAAATTATCAGCGGCACGGGTGATGGCAATTTTGAGCCGGAGCGCAGTGTGACGCGGGAAGAATTTTTGAAAATGCTGCTGGTGGCGCTGGAGCTGGAGGGCAGCGGAGAAACCGTAACATTCACTGATGTAGAGAACGATGCATGGTATGCACCGTATATCAGCACGGCATGGGAACTTGGTATTACAACGGGCATGGGCGACGGTACCTTTGGCATCGGGCAGAAAGTCACCCGCCAGGATATGGCCGTATTTGCATGGCGCGCTATGGAAGCGGCAGGACAGCTTCCGGAAAGTACGAAGGAAAAAATAACGTTTATCGACGAAGCAGACATCAGTGATTATGCGCTGGACGCAACTTATCAAATGCAGCAGGCAGGAATTTTGTCCGGCATGGGCGACGGCACCTTTGCGCCGGTGGCTTCTGCAACACGGGCAGAGGCGGCGAAGATGATTTATGAAATGATTGGATGAGTATAGAATAATGCAAAATGTCCGGGTATCGAAAGATAACCGGACATTTTCGTATCGAAAAAACACGTTTTAAACCATATTCTCCGCTGAAATCAATTCTATATGGTTTTCTTCTGCAAAGCGTACGGCTTCATCGGTAAAGCCGCTTTTGGAAAACAGCATAAAATATACCTCATTCATTTTTGGAAATGGTTTTTGCATGAGCCTCTGTATAGTTCCAAGGTCGGTAGGAGAGTTTTTATACTTACACTCACCCAATAGCAGTTTGCTGTTTCGTGCGTCTATCGCCATAATATCAATTTCATCCGTCTTGTTCCACCAGCGGCCGATTTTAGAAAATCGCAGCGGCAGTGTGTGGTTTCTGTTGCGTTTGCGCAGATAGGACTTGCAGACATCCTCAAAAGCCTTTGACACAAACAAGTCAAGTTCGGGTTTTACAATGTATTCATAAACGCCATCGGTGTCGTTGCTTTCCAATTCGGACAGATTGGCAAACACAAAAGCGAACCAGAATTTGAAATAATGATCTGTCAGACGGTACAGCCCGCGCTGAACATTCGCCCGCTCCTTGATGCTGTTATCAATGGAAAATTCCCGTTCAATAATGGACAAATCAATGAGATTTTTCAAATAGGCGGACAATTTTGTTTTTTCAATTTGCGTTTTTGCGCAAATGTCGCTCATTTTTGTATTTCCCAATGCGATCGCTTCAATCATCGTATTGTAAACGCTGGTTTCGCGAAACTCTTGATGCATGAGAAATTCAACTTCGCTATATAGAACGCTTCCTCTTGTCAAAATGTTATCCTTGATATTTTCCGCAAGGGGTTTGTCCGGCTGAAACTGCTTCAAATAATGCGGAATACCGCCAAGAATGGCATATGCGGTGATTTTGTCCAACGGGGAATAGTGCGGAAAAAATTTTATGGCGTCATAAAAATCCATTTCACGCATTTTTAAAATTCCCGTCGCGCGTCCATATAAAGGATTTTTTTGTGCAAGCAGTTCCTTTTCGATAAAGGACATGGCGCTGCCGCAGAGAATCAGCATGATATTTTTTTGTTGCAGCAGATTATCCCACAAGTTCTGTAAGATGGAAGGAATGGATTTATTATTTTTGACCGCATATGGAAATTCGTCAATGATAACCAACCGTTTCCCGTCCATAGGCAGTTCGGCAATATTTTCAAACGCTTGCTGCCAGTCAGAAAATGCATGGAGATATTTTTTTGCCGGAAGCTCCGCCTTTAGCATTTGCGCGGAAAACGACTGTAATTGTTCTGTATCCGTACATTCGCGGCAGGAATAAAAAACATGGGGCTTTCCTTTTGCAAATTCTTTTAATGTTTCCGTCTTGCCCACACGTCTGCGTCCGTAAAGAACTATGAACTCCGATTGGTCGGAAGCATATCTGTCATTTAAAAACTTTAACTGCCAATAAACATAACATTCACCTCTAGTATAATCGCGATTATTATAATTTAGATTATACTTTTATTATAACACACTCTTTTGCATTTTACAACACTTTTAAGTAAGAAAAAAATTATAAGAAAATTTAAAATAGGTCAAAATAACCATAATTTTATAATGGAATAATGTTATGTTATATGATGTATAATTCTTAAAGTTATGCCAGTTATAGGAATTGTTTGTAGAAAATTTTTTCTTTATAATATAGGTGTAAAATAATAGCATAATGCAGGTGACATAAAATGATTGAGTTAAAATATCGCCGTCGTTTATCTACCTCTGTTGATAAAGGGCTTTATGAAGCACTATTCAACTACTCATATGATAGCGGCATTCCGATGTCTAGGTTGTTGGATAGGGCAATAGAAGATTTTTTAAAAAAGAACGAGTTGCCTTATGAAAAGAAAGAGCCATATGGCAGAAAAAGGTTTAATTAGCTT
>CBCTHD010000425.1:0-2563 GCA_965146615.1 uncultured Clostridia bacterium | reverse complement strand
AAGCATTGGTGGACATGGGTGTAAAAATCCTGGGGACTGCGCAGGAGGATATTGATGCAGCAGAAGACCGGGAGCGGTTTGACGAAATTTTGCAGCAGTGCGGCATCCCGCGCCCGGAGGGCGACACGGTATTTACACTGGAAGAAGCGCTTGCCGCGGCAAACAAGCTGGGTTATCCTGTGCTGGTACGCCCTTCCTATGTATTGGGTGGACAGGGTATGGAAATTGCTTATAGCGACGAGGACATCACCGAATACATGTCCATCATCAACCGCGTCAAACAGGAACATCCGATTTTGATTGATAAATATATGATGGGAAAAGAATTGGAAGTGGACGCGATTTGCGACGGGGACGACCTGTTAATTCCGGGTATCATGGAACATCTGGAACGCGCGGGCGTACATTCCGGCGACAGCATTTCCGTCTATCCGACGCAGACCATTCCGCAGGTGCACAAAGACACCATCGTGCGCTATACCGAAGCGCTTGCAAAAGCGCTGCATGTGGTAGGGTTAGTCAATATTCAGTTTGTTTTGTGCAACGAGGAAGTGTATGTCATCGAGGTAAATCCGCGCTCCAGCCGGACGGTGCCGTACATCAGCAAAGTAACGGGAATCCCGATGGTGGATTTAGCGACTAAGGTTGTGCTGGGTGAAAAACTCAAGAGCCTCGGCTGCGGAACGGGCGTACACCCCGAAGGAGATTATGTGGCGGTCAAGGCACCGGTATTTTCCTTTGAAAAGCTGCACGGTGTGGATACCAGCCTGGGGCCGGAAATGAAATCTACCGGAGAGGTGCTTGGCATTGCGCACGACTTTGACAGCGCGCTGCTCAAAGCGTTGAAAGCAACCGGGCTGAAACTGAAAAAAGACGGTAACGTTTTGATTTCCGTCGGTGACCGGGATAAGCAGGAAGTGATTCCGCTGGCAGAGCAGTTGGAGACGCTGGGATTCCAGCTTTATGCGACAGCGAATACGGCGCATGTGCTGAACCAAAATTGTGTGGCGGCAAACGTGATGCCGAGCGTGGGAGACGCGGAGCATGACGTCATGCACGCTATCTACGGCGGTAAATTGGATATGATTATCAACACCATTTCGCGGAAAAAGAAATCTGCCAGAGGCGGCGCAAAAATCCGCCGGGCAGCAGTGGAACATTCCATTCCCTGCTTTACGGCGCTGGATACGGCGGCAGCAGCCATCCGTACCATGAAGCGCGGTGGGCAGGACGAAACAATGATCGATATTGTGCAATTGTAAATTTAAGCGGGGGCAGAGACGGCATCTTTGCCCCTGTGCAGTTTTAACAGAAAATGAGGTGAACATCATGAAAACGATGATTGGCACACTTGCCTATCACCGGGAGATTGTACCCGGAATTTTTGATATGGGGATTCAATGCGCTGAAGCGGCGAAAGCGGCAAAAGCCGGACAATTTGTGAATATTCTGTGCGAAGGCGGAGATGCGCTGCTGCGCCGTCCTATCAGCGTCTGTGATGCACAGGGAAATTTGCTGCGCATCATATATGAGGTAAAAGGGAAAGGAACGGCGTTGTTATCGCGCTACCAGGTGGGACAGAACATTGATTTTCTGGGACCGCTGGGACATGGATTCGATTTGGAAACAGCGGGAGAAAAGCCGCTGGTGATTGGCGGCGGTATTGGGACATACCCGCTGCTGATGCTGACGAAGCAGCTTGGCAATGCGTCTGTCTTTTTAGGATTCCGGGATAAAAACCGGCTGACACTGCTGGATGAATTTGAACGCGTTGCAAAGACGCAAGCGGCAACAGACGACGGCAGTTTTGGACACCATGGATTGGTGACGGATTTGGTGAAAACGCATTTGGAAACGGTGGGCGGCACCATGATTTACGCTTGTGGTCCCAAGCCTATGCTCAAAGCGGTACAGGCGCTGGCGCAGCGGTTCGGCGTACCCAGCCAGCTTTCCATGGAGGAGCGCATGGGCTGCGGTATTGGGGCATGTCTGGTATGTGCCTGTAAGACGAAAACGGAAAACGGGGAAGTACATCAGTCACATGTGTGCTGTGACGGCCCTGTATTTGACGGAAATCGTATTGTGTTTGATGCGTAAGGAGGTGTGAAACGATGGCAGATTATCGGGTCAATATTGCGGGCGTGGAGCTGAACAATCCAATCATAGCAGCGTCGGGTTCGTTTGGATTTGGCAGGGAATACGGGCAGTTTTATTCGCTCGATGAAGTGGGAGCGATTAGCGTCAAAGGTCTGACGTTGAAACCCAGAAATGGCAACGACGCACCGCGGATTGCGGAAACGCCCATGGGCATTTTAAACAGCGTGGGATTGCAAAACCCCGGGATAGATTACTTTCTGGAACAGGAACTGCCGTTTTTGAGACAGTTTAAGACGAAGGTGATTGCCAACATCGCAGGCAATACGATTGAAGATTATTGCCGGATGGCGGAAAAAATTTCGGACAGCGAAGTGGACATGATTGAAATGAACATTTCCTGTCCTAATGTCAAAGAAGGCGGCGTAGCGTTTGGCGTGTGTCCTTCTATGGTGGAGGAAATCACAGG
>CBCTHD010000424.1:0-2568 GCA_965146615.1 uncultured Clostridia bacterium | reverse complement strand
CCCTACTGCCCGACATTGTGCACTTAATTCAATTTCTTTTCCACCAAGATTTCTTGCCAGTTCCTCCAAGGCATTCATAATAAGCGCTCCCACTCGCTTTCCACGAAAGGTACGGCGTACTGCTACACGGCCGATTATACATGTATCGTCCGATTTAAAGAACAGTCTGCCGCAAGCGGCGGGGGTATCCCCGTTATACGCAACCACATGCCAGCTCACATTGTCAAACTCATCAAATTCATTTTGAAATCCCTGTTCCTTCACAAACACCTCTTCTCGAATACAAAACGGATCATTCAGCGCGTCCGGCTTCTTTAAAATCTTAACCTGAAACCCCATTTCTTTTATTCCTCCTTTCAAATTTCTTGCACTTTTGGCATATTTATGTTATAATAGATGTAATTATCATTTTGCGGAGGGACACAACTCCGCTGCCTTTTGCAATTGATACTATAACCACAACAAGGAGGTCTTGCCTATGCCGACATTGCTACTATTTTGTGCTGTTATACTCATACTCTGCCTTGCCGGAAGCCGTTTGTCTCAAAGGTTTGGCGTTCCTGCCCTACTTTTATTTATGATTCTTGGCATGTTGTTTGGCTCTGATGGGTTATTTAAAATTTCTTTTGATAATTATCAATTTGCAGAACAACTCTGTTCTATTGCCCTGATTTTTATTATGTTCTATGGCGGTTTCGGGACGAATTGGAACGCAGCAAAGCCGGTTGCCGCACGGGCGTGTCTGCTCTCTTCAGTAGGCGTAATACTCACCGCTGCTCTCACAGGGCTGTTCTGTTATTTTTTCCTGCATTTTGACTTTTTGGAAAGCATGTTGATTGGCGCTGTCATCAGTTCCACCGATGCCGCCTCTGTGTTTTCTATTTTGCGCAGCAAAAAACTAAATCTTAAAGAAAATACGGCATCACTTTTGGAAATTGAAAGCGGCAGCAACGACCCATTTTCCTATATGTTAACCGTAATTATCTTAACGCTAATGCAAGGCACTTCAACCACCGCTTCTATTCTTTATCTCATCTTTTCACAAGTGATTTATGGCGCTATTTTTGGTGTTGTCATTGCGTTTGTGGCAATTTGGATTCTACATCATATTTCATTCTCACAGGGAGGTATGGATACCATCTTTGTGTTAGCAATTGCATTGCTCTCCTATGCAGTGCCGACAGCGCTGGGTGGAAACGGATACTTAAGTGCGTATATTACTGGCATTATCATCGGCAATGCCAAGGTAAAAAACAAAACCTCCTTGGTGCATTTTTTTGATGGCGTCACAGGCTTAATGCAAATTGTGATTTTCTTTTTACTTGGATTGCTTGCATTCCCTTCCACCTTACCGCACATCATTCTTCCTGCGCTCGCTATTGCACTGTTTTTGACCTTTATCGCACGCCCGGCCGTTGTCTTTGGACTGTTATTTCCAAGCCGCAGTTCCCTGCGTCAACAATTGCTGGTATCCTGGTCCGGTTTGCGCGGAGCATCATCCATTGTCTTTGCCATCATGGCAACCATCAGTCCGGCATATACCAAAAACGACGTATTCCATGTTGTATTTTGCATTGTTCTATTATCTATCACATTTCAGGGCTCGTTGCTTCCCTGGATTGCCAAAAAGCTGCAGATGGTTGATGCTACAAGCGATGTCCGCCGTACTTTTAACGATTACCAAGAGGAAGCGGAACTCCGCTTTATCCAATCTCACATACCGCCGAACCACCCTTGGGTCAACAAACCCGTTCACAATATTGAACTGCCGCCCAGCACCTTATTGGTTTTAGTACTGCGCGGAACAGAGACGATTATACCGCGCGGAAGTACCGTAATTCAAGCCGGAGACACAGCAATCTTGAGTGCCGCTCCTTTTGAAGATGATCCCGACTTATCGCTGTTGGAGTTACATGTGGAAGACCGACCAGCATGGATAGGAAAAAAGCTGTCTGAGTTATCACTTTCCTCACACCAACTTGTCATTCTCATCAAACGGAACGGCAAGACAATCATTCCGAAAGGAACTACTATGATAAAAAAAGGCGATATTATGATTTTAATGTCAAAATGAGGTGTCAACACCCCTAATTGATATTATCATACACAATATCCACGCAACCATAATTTATATCTATGTATCTTTTGCGCCGTTTTCTCTTCGAAAACGGCGTATTTTTTCCACAAATGTTCGGTCAAAGCAAAAATTCACCAACATAGCAATGATGATTCCAACAAAAGTTTCCAGCGTACGAACCAATCCAAACAAATATGGTGGCATATCCCGCTGTACCAGTAAAATACTTAAATAGACCAAGCCTCCAATAGAGCAACTTGCCGGCATTTTCATAATATTACAGAGATACAGTACCAATAGTACCCCTAATGGCGCTAATACAATGACTAAATTTAGTTCCGTATATTGCTGCAGCATCAGACCACCAATCCCCAGCAGCGCTCCAACAACGGTTCCTTTCATGCGATTTAGCCCGACCCGAATAGTATGCTCCAATGTTTGCTGCATACACACGATAGATGCAATACAGGCATAAAAAGCATTTTCAACAG
>CBCTHD010000423.1:0-2587 GCA_965146615.1 uncultured Clostridia bacterium | reverse complement strand
CCACTTTGTTCATCACTCTGGCAGCGTTGTCATACTCTCCGGAGCGAATGGTGGAAATTAGCTGTTGTTCATATTCCATCGGATATAAATAGCCTTTTTTGTCATGTTGAATATCATGATAGTGAATAATGCTTTCTTCCCCATCTACTATCATCATAAACTCCAATGCCTGCAGCGCCTCATTGTACGCTTCCGTAATGCCGTATATACTGGAATGAATATTGCTTACTGCCGCCTGATAGGTCACAAAAAAGTTTTCCTCCATATAGGAAATGCAGTATTCCACTTTCTCGTAAATATCTTCGTCAATATCCTCATCGTTTGCGTTCAACGTCAGAATAAAAACGGTTGTGTCGTTATATTGCAGTCCTTCGCCTTCATACTTTTCCTCAAGCAGTTCTAAAAAAATATTTTGCAAGATGTAATGTGCCAAATATTCATTTTCACGTTTGTTTCCGCTTTCTCCAAACAAGTTGATAACATCTTGCGGGCGAAAAATCAAAACCGCAAACCAATCTTTTTCATATTTTTTCTTAATTGCTTCATATTCCGGATTGTTTTCCATGTTATTTCCCGTCAACAAATTAGTCAGATACGTCTGTTCCAATAAATGCGTTTGTTTTTCTTCCTTCGTTTTATACCGCTGCTCCATTTTATGGATAAAGTTTTCAATAATATGAAATTCGTTTTCTTCCTCCGATGTCATTTGTTCCCGTCGAAACATCTCTACCAAATGATTAATCGGTTTATAATTTTTACGAACCAGAAAGACGATCATCCAGCCGCCCAGCAGTATGGATACAATTATGCTAATCCAAACCAAACCTCTAAATGACCGCAGTTCCTTTTGCAAAATGTCTTGCGGAAGAACATACCAATAGCGCAAATTGCTTTCCATCGATTCCGATACCAATAAAATGCTCTTTTCACCGTCATACTTCACTCGATTGACGTTAGGCAACAGTAAAATCTCCTGGTTGGTATTGCACTTTTCACGAGAAAATTCCGTTGACTTTGCAATGATATCGCCCGCTTCATTGGTAACTGCAACATGTGCACCCGTATCCATACTGCTGAAAAAAATAAAATCTTGCAGTGTTTGCGCGCTTACTGTTGTCACTACTGTTACCACGTGTCCTTCGCCGTCTGTACGTATATTGCGTATCAGCGCCATAGAAGCTGCTCCTTGTCGAATATCCTCTCCCGGAAAATGCATAAGTGATGTTTCACTTTGCTTCATACCCGCAATCCAGTTTTCATAAGACATTTCCGAATAACTGAGTCTTCCATTATAAAATGCGCGGCTGTTTGCACTTCCTGTACAAGATAACACCATATCGTCTTTTGAAAAATATACATAAATATCTTCTAGCTTGTCATACGTTTTTTGAAACGAGCGCAAAAATTGAATATAATTATAGTGGCTGCTGCTGTTTTCTACCTGATATACCATATCTTTTGTCATGTCGGCATATGCAATTTCCTTACTCATCTGCTGCAGTGTATGAACAACCTCATCTATTTGATATTGAATGGCAATGTTTTTAGATATGCTTTCTTTCACAGCGGCATTTTGTAAGTAATCAAACGTCCGCATATATAAAAGACTACTGGTGATGATTGGCAAAAGCAACACCGCGGCATATGATATGATCCATACAATAATTACACTCTTTGCATGTATTCTGCGCTTCCACTTCATCTTGTTCTCCTCCAATATTGCAGCGTTACACAAGCATACAAAGGCAAGGTTGAGCAACGAATTGCACAACCCCGCCTTTTTTCTGCTTTATTGTTCGACCTTTAATTCGATCGGTTCTCCGGTTGTTTCAACAACCCAGGCAAATCCATAACTTCCATCCTCACATACATAAGCCTGATAACCATCGTATCCTTTGACTGAGTTGTCTACAATTTCCCAGTTTCCATTAACTTTTTTATACAGCGTAGGCTTTGTATAATCAGAAAATCCTTCCACCTTGCAGACGACGTTATTATATCCGCCGCTTAACGTAAATTCAGCGTTTCCGTTTTGCGC
The DNA here is from genome assembly GCA_965146615.1 of uncultured Clostridia bacterium. GTDB lineage: Bacteria > Bacillota > Clostridia > RUG12999 > RUG12999 > JAAWTG01. Next base: position 549 of record CBCTHD010000423.1, on the reverse strand, counting down.
TATCATTGTCGGAACAATACGGTCATCCGTCACTGTTCCCGTCGCAGCGGTCGCTTTTAAACGGTTGAACCCATCTGTTTGCCGCATATTCTGTACAATAGAATCATCTTTGGTATCATCGCTTCCAAATGGCAGCAGGATAAGATCCACAACAAACTTGTCGCCCTTGCGTAATATAACATCTTTTTGTGCTAATGTCAACTTGTTCGTATTCACTCCGCCGTTTAAACTGCTATAGGCCGCAAACCCTCCATTATATTTCTGACCGCCGATGGTAATGTCTGCATTTTGTACCAAAACCGCTACATTGGTTCCTTTATCCTTGTCTTTTCCGGTAAAATCATAGACGGCCCAATATGGCATTTCACTGCCCAAAACCACCGTTTCTTCTTTCCCCTCTTCAAATGTCAACTCTTTCGGTTGATTGTTCTGATCTAAATATCCCATTTTAGAGTAGGTCTGTCCTCTGGAAAGGCTTGTAAACAAACTAAAATTCTTATCTGCTTCGCTGATTTCGAGCGTATCTTTTACATCGATTTCTAACGTGAC
>CBCTHD010000422.1:0-2591 GCA_965146615.1 uncultured Clostridia bacterium | reverse complement strand
TAGCGATTGCAAATGCTTCTGATTTGGTGAAGGAGGCAGTAGTAGGCGATCATGTAACTGTTTTGCTGGATCGCACCTGTTTTTATGGGGAAAGCGGCGGACAAGTCGGCGATACCGGAACGCTGGTTGGCGACGGTGTGGTTATGGACGTAGTGAACACGACTAAGGCGGCAGATGGAAAATATCTGCATCAATGTGTTGTGAAAAAAGGCGTTTGCCATACCGGAGATGTTGTAACAGCCACGTATGACGAAGAACGCCGCGCTGATATTATGCGCAATCATTCCGCAACGCATTTGTTGCAGCGTGCACTGCGCGACGTATTGGGCAGCCATGTAGAGCAGTCGGGTTCCTTGGTAACACCGGAGCGGCTGCGGTTTGACTTTACCAATTTTACGGCAGTTACACCAGACGAACTTGCAGAAGTGGAGCGTATGGTAAACCGCGCCGTGTTAGCGGGACTCCCGGTAAACATCAGTGAAATGGATATTGAAAGCGCCAAAAAATTAGGTGCAATGGCGTTGTTTGGCGAAAAATACGGAGACCGTGTCCGCGTTGTGCAGATGGGCGACTACAGTATTGAACTGTGCGGCGGCTGTCATGTCAGCAATACGGCGCAGGTCGGTTTGTTTAAAATACTCAGTGAATCCGGCGTCGCTTCCGGTATCCGCCGTATTGAAGCGGTAACCGGTAACGGCGTGCTGGAATATATGAATCAGAATGAAGAAACATTGCAACGGACGGCACAGGCGTTGAAAACAAACCTACACGAGATTGTGCAAAAAGCGGAAGCGGTAACAGCAGAAAACCGCAGTCTGCAAAAGGAACTGGAAGCAATGAAGACACAAATGGCAGGGAATCAGTCCGGCGCACTTTTGGACAGCGCAAAAGAAGCAAATGGTGCGAAAATTGTAATTGCCAAAATAGACGATGCGGATAATAACACGCTGCGGAAATTAGGCGACAGCTTAAAAGAAAAGGAAAGCAATCTAGTTTTGCTGCTTGCAGGTGTGAAAGACGGAAAAGCAGTTTTGGTGTGTATGGCGACAAAGAATGCGGTTGCAAAAGGCGCGCACGCCGGAAATATTGTCCGCGAGGTAGCAAAACTTGCGGGCGGCGGCGGTGGCGGAAAACCGGATAGCGCGCAGGCTGGCGCAAAGGATTTGAGCAAGCTGGACGATGCTCTCATAAAAGCGGAGACAATTATCGCGGAAATGATTGGATAAAAGGAGGCAGCGCAGATGGCAGATTGTTTGTTTTGTAACATTATTGCGGGCGAGGTCCCGTCTAAAAAGGTCTATGAGGACGAATGGGTGTATGCATTTGAGGATATTTCCCCGGTTGCACCGTTCCATGTGCGGTTGATTCCCAAACAGCACATTGCAAGCGTCAATGAAATTACAGCGGAAAACAGCGGCGCTGTGGCAAAAATTTATGAAGCTGCCGGAAAAATTGCACAGCAGCTTGGCATTGCGGAGGATGGATACCGGATTGTCACCAATTGTGGTGAAAAAGCTGGTCAAACGGTATTTCACCTGCATTTTCATCTGATTGCGGGACGCGATTTGCAATGGCCGCCAGGCTGAGCATAAAAAGTGGACGCATGTCCACTTTTTTTGTGTGTATTTATTATAGACAATATGGTAATTTTATTATATAATAATAGAATATAATAGAAAATAGACGAAGCAAGCATGACATACAGGAGGCTATTGGGATTGGAAATGCAGTTGATGGGGTGCAAGGTGCATTATAAAATAGAAGGTACAGGACAGAATGTACTGATTTTACACGGCTGGGGTGCAAATATGGATACCGTAGAGCCGATTTTCCAGCTTTGCCGCAGGAATTTCAGAACATGCAGCATTGATCTGCCGGGTTTTGGAAAAAGCAGTAAACCACCGGCGGATTGGGATGTCTATTCCTATGCGGCGTTTGTAAAAGCCTTCGCGCAGCAGGTGGATATCCAAAATCCTATTTTGATTGGGCACTCCTTTGGTGGCCGGCTTAGCATTATTCTGAGCGGAAAACAAATGCTAGACATTCGTAAAATCATTTTAGTAGACAGTGCCGGTGTTTTACCCAAACGCGGCGCTGGATATTATGCACGTGTATATACGTACAAGGCTGCGAAAAAAGTGGCTGGTATCGCCGGAAAGATATCTTCCACACTGGAAGACACAATCAAGAGTAAATTTGGTTCCAGTGATTATAAAAATGCCGATCCGCTTATGCGCGCGATTATGGTGCGCGTGGTCAATGAAGATTTAACGTACTTAATGCCGCATATGCAGCAGCCGACGCTGCTGATTTGGGGTGCGTTAGATGATGCGACGCCGCTGTCCGATGCCAAGAAAATGGAGCAGCTGATACCGGATGCCGGGCTGGTGGTATTTGAACAAGCCGGACACTACTCGTACTTGGACAATTATGGACAGTTTTGTGCTGTTGTCAATAAATTTTTAGAAAATGATATGCAGGAGGTTCCGAAATGATACAGGTACTCTCGTTGCTGCTTCCTGTCTTACTTTATTTTTTATGGCTTGGCTGGAAACTCAAAAGCGGCTTCCACATGTTGCAGCAAAACTCCT
>CBCTHD010000421.1:0-2610 GCA_965146615.1 uncultured Clostridia bacterium | reverse complement strand
ACCGTTTTATCGCAGAGAGCCACGATTTCCGGCACCTCAAATAAAACCGGCGCGTCAATCACTGCATCGCCGTCTGCTGCCTTTTGTAGTTCCTCCCGCGTAAGTGCGGCAATATAGGGATGCGTAATTTTTTCCAGCTGTTTCCGTTTTTGTACATCTGCAAATACGACGCTCCCCAGCGCACGGCGGCGCAGCGTTCCGTCCGGCGCTATCATATTCTGTCCAAATACACGGCAAATTTCTTCCAACGCCGGCTGTCCAGGCTCCACTACACAGCGCGCAAGTCGGTCTGCGTCTATAATATATGCACCCAGCGCGCGAAATATTTGGGCGGCGGCGGATTTCCCCGCTCCGGTATATCCTGTGAGTCCAATAACCACGCTCGTGTTCACCTCTTATTTTGCCTCATACCAGCTTTTCCCCATTTTCACTTCCGCCACCAATGGAACAGAAATCTGCACCGCACGTTGCATACAATCCTCCAAAATCTGTTTGACCTGCTCCACCTCCGATTGATGTGTTTCCACAATCAATTCATCGTGCACCTGCAAAATCAATTTGGATTTAAGCTGTTGTTCTTTTAGCGCCGCGTGAACCTTCACCATGGCAATTTTGATAATATCCGCTGCACTGCCCTGAATGGGCGTGTTGAGTGCAACACGTTTGCCAAAGGAACGTTCCTGGAATTTCCCTGATTTGAGTTCCGGAATGTACCGCCGGCGGCCCAGAATCGTGGAAACATAGCCGTTTTCCTCCGCCTCTTTCACGATGTCGGTCATGTACCGGCGCACGCCGCTGTATTTTTCCAAATAGCCATCCATATAGGCTTTGGCCTGTTTTTTTGTAATGTGTAAATCCTGCGCCAGCGCAAAATCACTGATACCGTAGACAATGCCGAAGTTTACCGCTTTGGCGCTGCGGCGCATTTCACTGCTCACCAAGTCGGGCGACACACCAAACACCTGAGACGCTGTGATGGTGTGAATATCCTCGTCGTCCAAAAATGCCTGAATCAGCCGTTCATCTTCTGAAATATGCGCCAAAACGCGCAATTCGATTTGGGAATAATCCGCGTCCAGCAAAATATGTTCCTCATCAGCCGCGATGAACATACGGCGCATTTCCCGCCCCAATTCTGTGCGTAACGGAATGTTTTGCAGATTCGGTTCCGTGGAGCTGATACGTCCCGTCACCGTCACCGTCTGTTTGAACTTAGAATGAATTTTTCCGTCTTTTTCCAGAACGTTCATCAATCCGTCGCAATAGGTGGATTTTAGCTTTGTCAGCGCCCGGTATTCTTTGACATACCCAACAATGGGGTGTTCTTCCTCCAATTTGTCCAGCACATCTGCATTGGTGGAATAGCCTTTTTTGGTCTTTTTAATCACCGGCAATTTCAGCGTCTCAAATAACACCACACCCAACTGTTTGGGGGAGAGAATATTGAATGTCTCGCCCGCCATATCATAAATTTTCTGTTCTGTTATCTTAATGTTTTCTTCCAGCATATTGGAAAAAGCCTTCAAGCTGTCGGTATCCACGCGGAAGCCTTCCGTTTCCATATCTGCCAGCACTCGTGTGAGCGGCATTTCCACTTCCTCAAACAGGACTTCCTGCTCCCGCTGCTGCATCAGCGGCAAATATTTTTCCCGCAAATCCAGCACTGCACCTGCGCATTTTGCGCCGTACTGTGCCAATACAGTTTCATCGCTGTCCATCATACTGATTTTACTGCGCCCCTTGCCAAACAGCGTCTCGCGGCTTTCAAAATCACTCAGTGAACCGATGTCGTAATTGCTGCGGGACGGGTCGATGATGTACGCTGCAATCTCGCTGTCAAACACCACACCGCGCAATTCAATCCCCGCTTTATGCAGCAGAACATAGGCGTCCTTGCTGCCATGTGTACATTTGGGCGCGCTGTTTTCAAAGTAGGCTTTCAAATCCTCCAATTCCAAGTCGCACAGCAGCCCGGAATTAAAATGGAAATAATAGCTGTTTTCCCCGTCATAAACGGATACACCTGCCAAAACCGCGTCATCTTGGAGCAGGTAGAAGGACGATTCGCCCAATGCGGGAACAATTTTTTCCGCATCTTCCCGCATTGTGACCACCACCGGCTTGTATTCCCGCACCGGTACTTGCTGTTCTTCCAGTCCCAGCTTTTTCACGAAACTTTTTAGCCCAAGCTGATTCAGCAATTCAAACAGCGCCGGTTCATTATAGTCCTTGCGCCGCAAGGTATCCAACGTTTCCTCAATGGGAACACTACGTTCAATCAGTCCCAGCGTCCGACTTAGAAACGCGCTGTCTTTTCCGTTTTCCAGCTTGGTCTTGACCGCGCCTTTAAGGTCGTCAATATGTTCATAAATTGCTTCCAGATTGTGGTATTCTCCAATCAACTTCAGTGCGGTTTTTTCCCCAATCCCCGCTACACCGGGAATATGGTCGGACGCGTCGCCCATCAGCCCTTTCACTTCAATCAGTTCCTGCGGCGTAACGCCATACTTCTCCTGTACCGCTGCACGGTCCATGATGTTCAACTGCGTTTCTCCACCGCGCGTTGACGTGAGATAGATTTTTGTAATGTCGGACGCCAACTGCAGCGCG
>CBCTHD010000420.1:0-2632 GCA_965146615.1 uncultured Clostridia bacterium | reverse complement strand
ATCATCTGTCGCGATAGTCTGAACCGTCCCGTCCTCCCGCTCTATGCGCAGCTGCGCTAAAATGCCGGGTGTGCAGTTGAAAAGGTTTTTGCTGTTTCCCCATGCCAGACGCCCGCGACACCATCCCTTCGCCAGTGTGATACAGAGAGTATTTTCCCGTTTCAGAAGTGGAGTAATATTATAGGTTTGGTAAAGTAAATGCTTATTGTACGAGGTGAATCCCGGCGCAAGCCAAGCGTCTCCTACCCGCTGTCCATTCAACGTGATTTCGTAATTTCCCAGCGCCGTTGCATACATACGGGCGGTTGTTATGTCGCCGTCTAGGATAAACTTCTTTTGAAAGACTGGGAGGACGTCACCATCGCCTTCCGGCGCCATAATCCAGCTTGCCGTCCAATTCTTGTTGTCCATCAAGCCCATTTCAAAATATCCTTCGGTCCAGTCGGACACCTCTCCTTGATTGTCCCATGCACGTACCGCATAACGATACCGCGTATATGGCTGCAAGGGTGCACCGTCATAGACAAGATGGACGCTCTGCCCACTTTCCACCTTGCCGCTTTTCCACATGCCATCTACTTTGATTTCATAAGCAGTTTGCAGAACATTTTCCTTGTCACTCTCCAGCTTCCAACTAAACCGCGGAAGCGGTTCATCGATGCCAATCGGATTTGTCCTGTATTCACATAGCAATTCCGTACAAGCTAACATCAGTATTTCTCCTTTCAGATAGATTCCCCTTTATGCTGATATTACCATTGTAACAAAATTTGCGCAAAGAAAAAAGGCACAATCTTACGATGTGCCGTGTTGATTTTCCGTTTTTTGTGCGCGATATTTTGATGGCGTTTGCCCCAACTCTTTTTTGAACATGCGCCGCAGGTAGACGACATCCTGATAGCCCACCTCATTTGAAATTTCCGCCAGTGTCAGCGTCGTGCCGGAGAGCAACTCGCACGCCTTGTCCAGCCGCAGTTTTTGAATATATTCTGAAACTGTAATCCCTGTTAAATCTTTAAACACTTTACAAAGATGGTTTGGACTGAGCAGCGCAATTGCTGCCAATTCCTGCAAGGATATTCGCTCCGCATAATTGGTTTCGATATACTTCATCACCTGAGCAATGTATTTTGCTTGTACGGAGCGCGCGGTATTGTCCGGGCGATTTTGACTTTCATACTGACGCATAAAATAAATCAAAAGCTGTATCAGACAGCCCAGCAGTACGCTGTTATACCCCTCCTGTGCCTTGGTATATTCCTGATACATTGTCTCAAAAAGCCGCTTTAGTTTCAGCGAACCGTCAAAGACAGAAAGAAACGGCGTATTTTTAAATTCCTGCGGGAAAATAATTTTATATAACATGTCATTTGCCACGGCTGTAAACTCCCGAAAATCCAATCCCGCTCCGCGCAGGGATTCCGGCGTAAACACGCAGTTGTAGAGCGTAATAGGATTTTTTTCGTCTGCCGAGAGAAAACAGTGTGGCGTGTCAAAATTCGTAAAGAATACGTACCCGCTGCTGACCGGAAGTTCTGTGTCACCTACTCTGTGCATGCCTTCTCCTGATATGACATATTCCAATTCCAGAAAATCGTGTGTATGCGGCTCCTGAACAGCAGGTTCTACAAAACGATTCATAAAAATCGTTTCATTGCTGCGCAGAAAATCTTTAATTTCTTTCTTTTCCATGGTTTGTTCTCCCCATCTCATAATAGTTTAAGGAGCTTGTGCATTTCTCTTATCAAAATCCGAAGTTACGCGTGCTTTTGCACTGTGGCATTCTACTTCATGCATCTTTTGTGATACAAGTTTAAACACTTTTGCGAAAGGCGCGGAACAGTCGTCCCGCGCCTTTTTGTTTATTGCTCTTTCGGCTTCTGCACTGTTTTCACATCCGGCTTAACACCGTCTTTCCAAATTTCCGCCAATGATGCTGCCATTCCTGCCATCCCCTGCATGTCGGACGGAATAATCAGCTTTGTCGCTGTTCCATTGGCAATCTGTTCCATTGCTTCATAGCTCTTCAAAACCAGAATCTCATTGCTCGGGTCTGCTTCTTTTAACATACGGATACCGTCCGCCGTTGCTTTCTGGACATTCAAAATGGCTTCCGCTTCCCCTTCTGCACGTCGAATTTGCGCCTCTTTTTCTGCTTCCGCGCGCAAAATCTGGGATTCTTTTTCCCCTTCTGCCACCAGAATTGCAGATTTCTTTTCGCCTTCCGCTCTCAAAATAGCTTCGCGACGTTCACGCTCCGCTTTCATCTGTTTTTCCATTGCGTTTTGAATTTCAGCCGGCGGCATGATATTTTTCAGCTCTACACGATTGATTTTAATACCCCACGGATCTGTCGCTTCGTCCAGGATCGAACGCATTTTGGTGTTGACAACGTCGCGTGAGGTCAATGTCTGATCTAGTTCCATATCACCGACAATGTTACGCAGCGTTGTTGCCGTCAAGTTTTCAATTGCCACCAACGGACGTTCTACACCATAGCTGTACAGTTTTGGATCTGTAATTTGAAAATAAACAACCGTATCAATTTGCATGGGAACATTGTCCGCCGTAATGACAGGCTGTGGTGGAAAATCTACCACAATTTCTTTGAGTGACACTTTCTTTGCTATTT
>CBCTHD010000419.1:0-2643 GCA_965146615.1 uncultured Clostridia bacterium | reverse complement strand
TGGCGAGCGATGCTTTGGTTACGGTAGGACGCAACCAGGGCATTGACCCGGATGCGGATAATATTCATTTTTATCCCAATGATCCGGAACTGATAGGGCAAATCAGCCGCAGCCGTGAAGGCGTTTATTGGATATTTGATGAAAATGTACCGCTGTTTGACGATTCGAATGAATATTCTTATTATATCGTTGCAAGCGGCATGAGCAGTCTGCCGTTTGAATTGTCTTTTGATTATGAAGATATTACATTATCAGGAGAACCCTATACGGTATATGTCGATGATCAGCCAATGCAGTTTAGCGATGTACAGCCGCAAATCATTGACGGGCGCATGATGATCCCACTTCGTGGACTGTTTGAACAGTTTGGAGCAGAAATCGATTTCCGAAACAGTACCGTCACGATGTTTGTCGGAGATCGAGTCATTACAACGGGAATCGGCGATGAAAAATTGGTGATTTTGGACGCGAAGAAGAAGCGAAGGCGTACCATTCAAATGGACGTATCGCCTATGATTGTGGACGGGCGTACGATGATACCGCTGCGAGCCGTGTCCGAATCGATCGGAAAGCATATTATTTGGGCGGATAATTTGAAGGCGGTCTTTATTTATTGATGATAAATTCGATGACGTTTCTTGTTTTTGACAGGAAACGTCATTTTTTACGATAATAAGAAACAAAATGGTTACAAGTTAGGGGAAAATTACTAAAATACTTGACAGAGATTGGCAGAAAGAGTATAATAAGAAATATAATTAGTTCAACATTGGATAGTTGAAAAAGAAACCATCCAAATAGGAGATGCGATTATGGAAGGGTATATGGAGCGTGTTTTTTCACAGTTTAATGTGGGTGAGCATGTGGTGGTGTCCGCCCGGTTTGTGAAAAAATTGTATATGAAAATATGCGCACAAGCGGTACAGGACGAGGGATTGTCACAAAATGAAATTGATGTGATTTTATTTTTGCGTAAATACGAGAAAGTAGATACAGCGAAGGAAATCGCAAAATACCGATGTATGTCAAAGTCCCTGGTGTGTAAAGCGGTGGATTCCTTAACCAGCCGGGGCTATTTGGAAGTAATACAGGACCGGGAAGACCGACGGTTTCAGCATTTGAAGTTGTCGTCGCGCGGCAAGGCAGCTGTGCAAAAATTGCAGAATGCGAGGGAAGAGTTCCTGGCAGCGTTACAACAAGGCGTCAGCCAAGAAGAAATGGATGTTTTTTTACGGGTGTTGTCCAAAATACGGAACAACGCGAGAAAGGAAGTGGAGCGTTATGGCAAACAAAACTTGGGAGGTAATGATAGAAGACCTGGCCAAACAGTGTGAAACGAATTATAAGATTGATCCAACACTATATGAAAAATATGAAGTAAAACGAGGACTGCGCGATAAAAATGGTGTGGGCGTAATGGCGGGGCTGACAAAAGTATCACAGATTGAATCGAGCAAAATTGTGGATGGAAAAAAAGTGCCCTGCGAAGGGCGATTGCTTTACCGCGGGTATAATATCAACGATTTGGTAAGAGGATATATCAAAGACGACCGCTATGGGTTTGAGGAAACCGCGTATCTGCTGTTGTTTGGTGTGCTGCCGGATGAAAAACAGCTGGCGGATTTCAGCGGTTTGTTGGCAGAGGAACGGAAGCTGCCAACCAATTTTGTGCGGGATGTTATCATGAAAGCACCCGGCAAGGATATGATGAATTCACTGTCGAAAGCAGTGCTAACATTGGCGTCCTATGATGATAATGCTGCAGATATTTCTATTCAGAATGTTCTGCGTCAATGTCTGATGCTGATTAGCGTATTCCCGATGATGGCGGTCTACAGTTACCATGCATACAATCATTATAGCTGCGATGAAAGCATGTACATTCACCGCCCCGACCCGGCGCTGTCCACGGCGGAAAATCTGCTGCGTATGCTGCGCCCAGACAAAAACTATTCACAATTGGAAGCAAAAGTGTTGGATTTAGCGCTGGTGTTACATATGGAGCATGGCGGTGGGAATAATTCGACCTTTACCACCCACGTGGTTTCTTCCTCCGGAACAGATACCTATGCGGCGATGGCGGCGGCACTGTCCTCGCTGAAAGGACCGAAACACGGCGGCGCGAATATTAAAGTTGTCGGCATGATGGAGGATTTGAAGAAAAATGTAAGTGACACCAAAGATGAGCAGCAGGTGCGCGCTTATTTGGAAAAACTGCTGAACAAGGAAGCGTTTGACCACAAAGGGTTAATTTATGGCATGGGTCATGCCGTATATTCCATTTCTGATCCGCGGGCAACGATTTTGGAGAGCTTTGTGAAGAAACTGTCCGAAACCAAAGGGCGGCAAGAGGAATTTGAACTGTATTCCATGGTGGAACGGCTGGCGCCGGAGGTGATTGCGGAAAAACGGTCCATATATAAAGGCGTTAGCGCCAATGTAGATTTCTTCAGCGGGTTTGTTTACAGCATGTTGGACATTCCGCCGGAATTGTTTACCCCAATTTTTGCTATCGCCCGTGTGGTGGGCTGGAGCGCTCACCGGCTGGAAGAGTTGGTAAACGTCGATAAAATTATTCGTCCCGCCTACAAGACAGTTTGTGAGGAACAGGAGTATATTGCGCTAGACGCGCGTCCATAAAAA
>CBCTHD010000418.1:0-2652 GCA_965146615.1 uncultured Clostridia bacterium | reverse complement strand
CCAGCCGCCCGCTAAGATACCCCCTTGACGACTTGATTTTTTCTTGTCCATAATCAACTCCGGATCCACCTTCATCATCGTCCCCAGCCCCGCACAAGTCGGGCAGGCGCCGTATGGACTGTTGAAGGAAAACATGCGCGGCGAAAGCTCTTCAATACTCATACCACAAATGCTGCAAGCATAGTTCTGACTGAATAGTATTTCTTCACCGTCTACAATGCTGACATATGCCAATCCGCCGGCAAGCCCCAAAGCCGTTTCCAGAGAATCCGTAAGACGTGTTTCGACACCAGGACGGATAATCAATCGGTCCACCACAATGTCAATGTCATGTTTCTTTGTTTTCTCTAAGTTAATGTCCTCTTCCAGCTCCCGCATTTCTCCATCCACGCGCACACGGACATATCCATTTTTCTTCGCAGTCTCCAGCACCTTTTGGTGTTGCCCCTTTTTTGCGCGGATAACAGGCGCCAAAATTAGCATTCGCGTTCCTTCCTCAAAAGAAAGCACCTGGTCGCAAATTTGGTCAATGGTTTGCTGCTGAATTTCAACACCGCATTTAGGACAGTGCGGCACACCAATGCGCGCGTACATCAAACGCAGATAGTCATAAATTTCTGTGACAGTCCCCACTGTTGACCGTGGGTTTTTGCTAGTCGTTTTTTGGTCAATAGAAATCGCAGGAGAAAGCCCCTCAATATAATCCACGTCCGGTTTTTCCATTTGTCCCAAAAACTGGCGTGCATAAGCGGACAGTGATTCCACATAGCGCCGCTGTCCTTCCGCATATATCGTATCAAATGCTAGTGATGATTTACCCGAACCGGACAGCCCCGTAAACACCACTAACTTTTCCCGCGGCACTTCAATATCTATATTCTTTAAGTTGTGTTCCCGCGCACCCTGAATTGTAATTTTGTCAAAAGACATCATCTATCACCCCAACTTCTTTTGTAGTTCTTTGATTTCATCACGCAGCTTGGCGGCAAGTTCGAATTCCAGCAGTTCCGCCGCCTTTTGCATCTCGCCCGTCAACACCCGTATTTTTTCTTCCACTGTTCCCTTCACAGAAACAATTTCCTGCTCCGGTTCGGCTATCGTCGCTTCAATCGCTTCGCGTACATCTTTGACAATGGTTTTGGGTGTGATGTGGTGCTCTTCATTGTATTGCATCTGAATCGTACGGCGGCGGTTGGTTTCCTCAATTGCCCGGCGCATGGCTTCTGTGACTTTGTCCGCATACATAATGACCTTCCCTTCACTGTTGCGCGCCGCGCGTCCAATGGTCTGCACCAGCGATGTTTCGCTGCGCAAAAATCCTTCTTTGTCCGCGTCCAGTATGGCAACCAAAGACACCTCCGGTATGTCCAGTCCTTCCCGCAGCAGATTGATTCCCACCAACACGTCAAATTTTCCCAAACGGAAATCGCGCACGATTTCAATACGCTCCAGAGTCTGCACGACAGAATGCATGTATTTGACCTGTACGTCACACTCCGTTAAATAATCCGTCAGTGCCTCCGCCATTTTCTTTGTCAGCGTCGTCACCAAAACACGCTGGTCTTTTTCCGCACGAATGCGGATTTCCGACAATAAATCGTCGATTTGCCCCGTCACAGGTCGCACGTCAATTTCCGGATCCAGCAGTCCCGTCGGACGGATAACCTGCTGCGCAAACACATCCGCCCTGTCTTTTTCATAATCGGCCGGCGTTGCAGAAACGAAAATTGCCTGATGTACTTTCTTCTCAAATTCGGTAAAATTCAGTGGCCGGTTGTCAAATGCCGACGGTAGCCGAAAACCGTATTCAATCAAAGACTCTTTCCTTGCATGGTCCCCATTGAACATCGCGCGCACCTGCGGAATCGTCACATGGGACTCGTCCACTACCAGCAGGAAATCCTTCGGGAAATAGTCTATCAATGTATGGGGCGTACTGCCCGCAGGGCGGCCGCTCATATGGCGGGAATAGTTTTCAATACCGGAACAGAATCCCACCTCGCGCAGCATTTCAATATCATAGCGCGTTCGCTGCAGCAGGCGCTGTTTTTCCACCAACTTTCCCTGTTCCTCCAATTCCGCACAGCGTTCCTCCAATTCCTTTTCAATGTTACGGATAGCAACTTCCAGTTTATCTTTTGTCGTTACATAGTGTGACGCCGGAAAAATTGCCACATGGTTGCGTTTACCTGTCACATTCCCCGTAACAAAATCCACTTCGGAAATACGGTCGATTTCATCGCCAAAATATTCCACGCGAATGGCTTTTTCACTGTTGCCCGCTGGAAAGATTTCCACCGTGTCCCCACGCACACGGAAGCGTCCACGGATAAATTCCACGTCCCCGCGGTCGTACTGAATATCCACAAGCTGCCGCAGCAGCTCCTCCCGCGATTTTTCCATACCAGGACGAAGGGAAATCACCATGTTTTTATAGTCAACCGGATCTCCCAGGCTGTAAATGCAGCTGACGGAAGACACGATAATCACATCTTTCCGCTCAAACAGCGCCGCCGTTGCAGAGTGGCGCAGCTTATCAATTTCATCGTTAATGGAGGCGTCCTTTTCGATATACGTATCCGTATTTGCGATGTAGGCTTCCGGCTGGTAATAATCATAATAGGACACAAAATATTCCACCGCATTATTTGG
>CBCTHD010000417.1:0-2652 GCA_965146615.1 uncultured Clostridia bacterium | reverse complement strand
AAATGGTTTGGCCACCTCTGTTGATTTGGGAAAATAGAGAAAGGAGCTGTGCGGCAGCTCTGGAGTCCAGCGCACCTGTTGGTTCGTCTGCAAGCACCAACTCCGGCTGCGTGATAAGTGCCCGCGCAACGGCGCACCGTTGCTTCTGACCGCCGGAAACTTCGTAGGGAAATTTTTGCAGAATGGATGCAATGCCAAGTTGAGCGGCAATGGGCTCCAAGCGATGCTTCATTTCTGAAAAAGGCTTGCCGGAGAGAACCAATGGTAAAAAAATGTTATCTTGGAGAGAAAAAGTATCCAGCAAGTTAAAGTCCTGAAAGACAAAACCTAAGTGGTTGCGGCGGAATACAGACAGATCGCTGTCGCGCATGGTAACAATGTTTTTTCCATTGAGCAGCACCTCGCCGCTGGTTGGTTTGTCCAATGACGCTAGGATGTTCAGCAGCGTTGTCTTACCGGAGCCGGATTCTCCCATAATGGCAACAAATTCACCGGGTTCTACGGAAAAGCTCACACCGGACAGCGCCTGTAGTTGCGTTCCACCAAATCGAGTCGTATATATTTTTCGAATGTTATTGACCTCTAAAATTGGCATGATGATTCCTCCTTAAAATGAATGGATGCGACAGGTCAGCTTGCATCCTTGTTTTGACTTTATTATAGCGGAATCACACACCGCTTGCCATAACTTTAGCTTACAAAATGGGGGTTCAATCTTACAGTTTTGTAAGAATGCTACTCCAACAGAAATCCACTTTCGGGAAATTGGAGAGATACTTTAGTGCCGCGCCCCACCGACGAGGTAATGGAAAGCGAGATGGAAAGATTTGCGGCAATTTCACGGCAGAGGTACAGTCCCAAACCGGAGGCTTTTTTATCCATACGCCCATTGTAGCCCGTAAAACCACGTTCAAAGAGCCGCGGTATATCTTCTTGACGGATACCGATGCCGGTGTCTTCAATGATGAGCGTGTCCTATTGTACGCCATCAGCATAGATGCGGACGCCGCCCTGGGCGGTATATTTCAGCGCGTTGGAAAGCAGCTGTTCCAATATGAAAACCAACCATTTTTCATCCGTTAAGACGGTTTTATCCGTTTCTTCTACCGTTAGCGATACTTTTTTATAAATAAAAACTGGTGCGTATTTTTTGACTGCTTGGCGTATCAGAGAGGACAGCGGGAATTTTTTGAGCTGTAGGTCAGAGGATATGCTGCCCAGACGTTGATAATACAAAACCATCTGGGTATATTCTTCAATTTTGAATAACTCCTGTTCCAGTTCCCGCACAGGCGGCGAGTCGGATTGCAGCAGCAGACGCATGGCAAAAAGCGGCGTTTTGATTTGATGTGCCCAAAGCGTATAGTAGTCCAGCATTTCTTTTTCGCGGGCGTCTGCTGCCGAGCGTAGACGACAGCATTCGGCATACAATGTGCGGAGTATTTCTTGATAATCTGTTTCCAATTGGTTATCAGCGGCGGGCAGTGTGTCAAGCTGCGTCTTAATGCTGCACAAGACATTTTGCAGCGACCGATGTTTTTGTGCAAAATGGTAAAAATCATAGGCGCTAAACAGGATGCCCAAGAAGAGACAAATTACAGTAGCATAGAGCAGCGGCTCTAGAGCATGGTCATATAAATAGCAGACGACGCAGAAAATTAACAAAATGAGGAACGCGCCCAGAAATAATTTCAGGCGGCGTTTCATATAGGTAGTTAGCAGAAAGTACCAGTTCATGATGGTTCACCTACCAAATATCCAAGTCCTTTTTTGGTTATAATATAATCCGATAAACCGATGGACTCCAGTTTTTTGCGCAGCCGCGTCATGTTGACCGTTAAGGTGTTGTCGTCCACATAACTGTCATTTTCCCACAGTCGCTGCATTATAGCGTCCCGGGAAACCGTGCGTCCCTTGTTTTCCAATAGAACCTGCAAAATTTTAAATTCATTTTTGGTCAGTTCCAATTTTTGTTCCCGGAAACGCAGAGATGCATCGCCAAGATTCAAAACTGCGCCGCGATGTTCCAACAGCGGGAGCTGACCCTGAAACGAATATGCCCTCCGCAAAAGCGCTTGTATTTTTGCTAAAATGACGCCCAAGTCAAAGGGTTTTGCAATAAAATCATCGCCGCCCATGCTCATTGCCATGACAATGTTCATATTATCGCTGGCGGAAGAAATAAAAATAATCGGAACTTTGGAGAATTTGCGAATTTCACTACACCAATAAAATCCATTGAAATAGGGCAGTGCAATATCTAACAATACCAACTGTGGGTCGTAAGTTAGAAATTGGTCAGTGATATGCGCAAAATCGTCCGCTGCATAACAAGTAAAATCCCACCGGGATAAGTACTCACAGAGTGCACCTGCAATCGTTGGGTCGTCTTCAACAATCATAATCTTATACATGGTACCCGATCCTTTCTAAACGATACGGTTCTAGTCTGTTATAAAATAGAAAACGGAGATATAGAGATTACCTCTATTATAACGGAATCAATACAAAAAAACAAGAAGCTGCGAAAATAACATTTCAAAAGAAAAAAGCGGCGTACCGAAGTGGTTCGCCGCTAACAGAGTCTGCTATATTACCAGTACAATTTCCAGTCTTTGTTATAATAACGCATCAGCGCTTCCATATAATAAT
>CBCTHD010000416.1:0-2667 GCA_965146615.1 uncultured Clostridia bacterium | reverse complement strand
GTGAACGCGCTGTATTAAACTCCTTATATTCCGGCTGATAGTTTATTCTGTCGCTTGCATATGATAAGCCGCACAGAACAACCGCCGTCAAGCACGAAATCATACACATCGTCATGTATTTTTTATCTTTTATATCGCCGAACATCGTCTTTGCAGCAATTACGAGAATCCCTACCGGCAAAACCATAAAAAAGATTTTCATTCTTATGCAGAAAGCAATGGCCGCAATGAATGCAGTAGCTATAATATGAAAAAAACTCCTTTTTGACGGCATGTACCAAATGAAAGCAACCCATGCAACGGACATAAAGGCAGCAGTTGCGGTAAACTGTGGCAGTACAATATGCTTTTGCACAATAAACAGATAAAAAAGCAGATATGTCAAAATACCTATCGGCAGCCTTTCCTTTTTATCGGCTTCGCGGATTACAAAGTAACAGATAATACACGATGGGACAAAAATACACAGCATTGTACCAATGCCATACCACGGAATATTATCCGTTATTTTATATAAGCCCGAAAGCAGCCAAGCAATCGGATACCGCATGAATACCAAATTAGCGCTTGGCTCACCGGCATACGCCCCCGAAACAATCAGGCTCATTCTGTAATCGTCATTTGTAGCAAAAACGCAGTTATAAAAAGATATATTGATAAAAAACAGTATTGCATTCAATAATACAGCTATAACTGCGGCTATTTTGTTTTGACCTTTTGCCATACTATTCACACGAACTATCCTTTCAAATCCGTTTCTCTTTCCTCTGTGACCTCGATCTCATCATCCGCTTCCGCGTCTTTATTTCTGCTTTTATACAGATAAATCAGCAGAAATGCAAACAATCCGGTAAAGAATGCCGAAGCAATCATAACCGCCAGCATTTGCATTCCTGTATATTTGGGCGTTGCGGCAAACGAATCCCGAACAAAGTCCAATACATATACGCTCTGCTCCGTTTCCGAATCATCCGGGCTGCTGACCGTGACAGTGACAATATTATTGTTTTCGTCAGATATAACATTGCTTCCGAGAACATTTACAATATTCCGTCCATTCTCCGCAAACGCCTTAACATCAACCTCGTCAATCCCACGTGGAACCTCTATTTTATAATAACCCCGTGTCCGTTCAAAATCTATCTTTACAGCCCCGTTGTTTATTTCAATCGAGCTTAGCAAAAAATCCAAATCAATGTTTGACTGTATTTTTCTCTGCCGATATACATATATTGCATACTGCGTTTCCTTACCTTCTCCATTCTCCACCGTTAAAAGAACCCTTTTTCTTTTCCCGGGCTCCATATTCTCGTTTCCGTCAACAGTCACCCTATCGTCGCTGTCCCATGTTCGTATGTCCAATTCGGCAGAATCGCAGTCATACGGCAGCGTTATATAATAATTTCTGATTGCATCCCGATACTGAGGATATATAATTCCGTTTTCACAGTCCAAAAAACTTAATCCGCCCTTTTCTCCATATGCATACACATCTAACGTGTATGTGACAAAATTCCCCTGCGTATCATTTACCGAAACCAATACGGTTTTGGGGTCGCCCAAAGAAACCTTGTTTTCATTTCCGGTAATTTGCACCGAGCATTTGTCATCTATCGGTATTGCCATTATATTAGCAACCGTTTCACCTTCGTTAAGCTCTACCGTATACCTATATGTATCCTCATTAAACTGCATCATATATCCGTTCGTCACATCTAAATCCTTCAGCAGGGACGGTGTGTCTGCATAAGCTGTAAGCGCAGCAGCAATACAAGCCGCTGCAATTACAAATAAGCAAAATATTTTTTTATGCATTGACAATACCCTCGCTTTCCAAAAGGTGCACACCCGCAATTGCGGGTGTGCGTTCTATAGTATCAGAAACTTACCTCCACTTCATAAGCCACCGTTTTATCTCCGACAGTTACATCAACAGTTACTATTGAGACGCCGCCCTCGCTCGGAGGCAGGATATAGAAACTTCCGGTATTCTGTTTAACAGAAGCCTCCATAGCATCCTTCAAGGTAATTCTGCCGTTTGCAATCACGCCTGTCTGGAGCTCGTAAATCGCCACGTTGCCGGCGCCCTCGGCTGCACTGATGCTTATTTTTTTGGCAGCATGGTCTATCGTCACGCCTTCCGCTCTGAGCAAACGGATACCATCAAAATCAAAGCCATCTGAGAAATTGACGGTCAAGCTATACCGTTTAACACTTCCGTTGATACTTATATCCACCCAAACCGTTTCCTGCTCGTTGCCGATATTGTTAATGTAAAAGCTGCCTGTATTTGCTACTATTTCAGCGTTGCCAGCGTCCGCCAATGTGATTTTACCGTTTGGAATCACTGTTGTCTGTGCGTTATAAACGGCAATATTGTTCACTAATCCGTCAGACGTCAATTCTATCGTTTTGTTTTCATGGTCTACAACAACATTCTTGGCGCGCAGCACTCTGATGTCCGTAAAGTCAAAGTCATCGGGAAATACCACCGTCAGCTCATATTGCTGCGTTACTTCGCAAACCTGAACATTTACAGGAACGGTTGTCGTCTCTTGTCCGTTATTTACAACGTAGAAACTGTTTGCATTTTTTATGATATTTGCATCAGATACACTGTCGTCAAGCGTAATTCTGCCGCCATCAATTACCGGTATCTGATAGCTG
>CBCTHD010000415.1:0-2671 GCA_965146615.1 uncultured Clostridia bacterium | reverse complement strand
AAATTCCTTTGCCTCCATACCGTCCGGCTGTACCAAAACAGTGCCGAGCTGCTGCCCTTTTTCCACCGGTGCGCTGACTGGTTGGTCTACTGTCACCTGATAGGATGTATGAATTTCCGTATTTTTGGGTTCTACTTCGGCATATTCCCCCTGTATGCCAATTGGCACTTCTATTTCGCTGCCATCTTTCACGCGTACCGTTGACATTGGCATTCCCTGGTACGCAAACTTATTTACTTGGAATAAGTTAAATGCATAATCAAACATCTTCATATGTTCCTGCCAGTCATTCCCGCAGTTCAGCGTTACGGTAATCACCCGCCAACCGTCCCGTGTAGCGCTGCCCACCAGTGTTCTTCCGGTTTCCGGTGTATAGCCCGGTTTGATACCATCACACCCATCATACATGTTGAGTAATTTATTTGCATTTGCCAGCCATTTCTGCTCGGTATGTCCCTCCCACGGAACCGCCTTTGTTCCCGTAGAGGCAACCTGTTCAAATACGGGGTTTTGCATTGCATAGCGCGAAATTAATGCAAGATCATATGCTGTTGTATAGTGGTCCGGGTCATATAACCCATGTGGGTTGGTGAAATGCGTCTGATTTGCGCCAATCTCTTTCGCTTTTTGATTCATCAGTTCCGCGAATGCTTCGACGGAACCGGATATATGTTCCGCAATCGCTACTGAGGCGTCGTTTCCTGATGGCAGCATCAATCCATAAATTAAATCTTCCATCTTAACCTGTTCTCCCAGCGCCAGATACATACTGGTTCCTTCCAGTCCCGCCGCATTGGAGGATACCGTTACAATATCGTCCAGATTTCCGTATTCAATCGCCAAAATTGCCGTCATAATTTTGGTTGTACTTGCCATTCCCATTTGTGTATAACCGTTTTTTTCATAGAGCACTTTTCCCGTCACACTATCCATTAAAACGGCTGCGCCTGCGTCCACATCAATGGCGTGAACCGGCACACACAACGGCGCCAGCACCAGTATTGTACAAATCAAACTACCTATCCATTTTCGCAACTCTTCCGACCTCCGCATTCCACATATTATAGATACTACAATAATATGTGGAATACAGTAGGGATTATGCGTGGAAAAGATTAGGTTGTAATGTACTCTGCCTGGTTTTCTTCCGTTTCTTCCTTCGGGCTATCTGCGTCCTCTTTATCCTTTTTCAAATAGCCGCCGATGACCTTGTTCACTTTGTCAATCAGTTCCGGTACCATATCCAGCAATTTTTCCACCGAGCTTTGCGAGGTTCCAACCGGAATGACCTTCACGTTGTTGTTGCAAATCACTAAAAATGCCACTGGCTCCATTTTCAGTCCGCCGCCGCTACCGCCGCCAAATGGATACGCCGTTTGCGATTGGTTGTTTTTTCCCGGCAGTTCACATCCGCCGGCACCAAATCCACAGGACACTTTTGTTACCGGAACAATCATCGTACCGTCCGCCGCTGTGACAGGCTCGCCAATAATCGTATTGACTTCCACGATGGATTTGATGCTGCTCATAGCCGCAGAAATCAAATCTTTGATGTTGTTGTCCATAGTATCACTCTCTTTCCTCTTTATTCGTATATTTTTGCACCAACTTCCTGATCTCCTGGTTTTTGCACCATACGCTTACGCACTTGATGAGCAGGAATAACGGTCTTATATATAGTGTTGTATCAAAAATAATTTTTATTCCCTCTTCCGAGACGAAATCCGGTACAGCTCGAAACACGCTTTTTTTTATAATAAACGTCTGCTCCATCGCCACTTGCAACAATCCAACAGTAGATGCAAGTGCGCCAAATAATACGCCATTTACGACCGGATCAGAAAATCCGGCGGAAATACCAAACTCAACGTCTTCAATGACCAACTCCCGCTGCACAACCGGCGCAGCAGCCTTCAAAATGACGATGACATCATCCAATATTTCTTTTATTTTCTTCCATGTATAATGCTGTTCTTCTATCGTCTCAACCGCTTTTTTTTCTTCTTTTCTGACTTCTTTTTGAATCAGTCTGTTCTTTGGAATCCGTATGAGTCCACCCAGCAGCCGAATCTGATAATCTACCGTCTGATTTGTGTTCACGCCGTAAACTTGAAAGTGTATTCCCTCTTTTAGCATCAGCAGTCCCGCCAGTGCGGCAAGGATTCCAACCACCAGGATCAGCCAAACCACTTGTACCACCTGTCTTCCTTATCCGTACCTACTCTTCGTCGTTGTCATAAAAACTGGTTTGCAATGGAACATTTTGAATATCGGGAAGATCTTCCAATGTTTTGAGTCCGAAACAACGTAAAAACTCATCTGTTGTTTTATACAACAACGGTTTGCCCGGCGTATCCAGCCTTCCGCAATCAATCACCAGCCCTTTTTCCAGGAGTCTTCCCAACGCACCATCACTATTGACGCCGCGAATAAATTCTATGTTGCTGCGCGTCACCGGCTGATTGTATGCCACAATAGAAAGCGTCTCAAGCGCTGCATTGGACAGAGTCTGCTGGCGCCGCGGCTCTACCAGTTTGGAAACAGCTTCAAACTGTTCTTCCCGTGTACACATCTGAAATGCTTGTCCCACCTGAATAATCTGCAAACCGCTTTTTCTGGCTTCCATTTCCTCTTTCATACGTTCTATCACAATATGTATTGTTTCCTCATC
>CBCTHD010000414.1:0-2690 GCA_965146615.1 uncultured Clostridia bacterium | reverse complement strand
ATGAAGGTCGATAGTCAACACGCGGTCCGCTCCTGCCGCCGTAATAATATCTGCCACCAATTTCGCAGAAATCGGATCGCGCGCTTTCGCTTTTCGGTCCTGCCGGGCATATCCAAAATATGGAATAACCGCTGTAATTCTAGCCGCGGATGCACGTTTAAATGCATCAATCATAATCAGCAGTTCCATGATGTTGTCATTGACCGGATTGCAGGTAGACTGTACCAAAAATACATCCGAGCCACGGACAGTCTCATTGATATTCACATAAATTTCCCCATCACTGAAGGTTTTTACTTCGGAATTTCCCAGTGTCAAGTCTAATCGCGCCGCAATATCCTTTGCTAATTTTTTATGCGAATTACCTGCAAATATTTTAATGTTATTCCCGTGTGTCGCCATCATTTGTTATCACTCCCAAATTTGTTTTTTTTCCAGCCCTCTTTCACAACCTGCCGAGAGCGCGCAATTGCCAGTGCATCAGACGGCACTGTTTCCGTAATCGTAGAGCCGGCTGCAATGTAAGAATCTGCTTCTACCGTAACCGGCGCCACTAGGTTGGTATTGCAGCCGATAAAACTGCGGTCGCCAATTTTTGTCCGGTGTTTTTCCTGTCCGTCATAGTTCACAGTAACCGTGCCACAGCCAAAGTTGACCTTTTCTCCCACATCGCTGTCGCCAACATAAGTCAAATTTTTTACTTCCACAAAGTCGCCGACTTTCACGTGACTGCCAATGGAACTGCCGGGCCGCACATATGCAAACGGACCAACGTTTGTATCGCTTCCCACTGTGCTACTGCACAGGACCGAGTTTTCCACTTTCGTGTTTTCCCCGACGATGACATCTGTCAAATGTGTGTCCGGTCCAATCACCGCACCGCGTCCGATTCTACACTTTCCCTCCAGCAGAGTGCCGGGGTAAATCACCACATCCGTCTCCATTTCCGTCTCCGGTGAAATGTAACAGGAATCCGGATTGATAAACGTTACACCCTCAAGCATATGTCGCCGAATGATTCTCTGTTTCATTGCCTCATTCGCCTGACTGAGTTGCACTCTGTCATTGATCCCCATGATCTCTCGGTCGTCCTCCAGCCGAAACGCGCCGACACGATACCCTGTTTTTAAAAGAATGGCAATCGTATCCGTCAGATAATATTCTCCTTGTGCGTTGTCATTGCTCAGTTCTCCGAGCGCAGCACGCAGCAAACCTGTATCAAAACAGTACAATCCCGCATTGATCTCCGTCACCAGCTTTTGTGCCGGCGACGCATCCTTCTCTTCTACAATATACTTGACAGAGTCATTCTCGTCTCGTATTACTCTACCATATCCTTTTGGTTCTTTCACATCCGCAGTGATAATTGTCGCTGCAAAACGGTTATTCAAGTGGTATTCCACCGCTGCGCGCAAGGTTTCTTCCGTAATCAGCGGAACGTCTCCGGAGAGCACCAGCACACAACCACCATCATCAATATTTGGCATAGCGGATTTCACAGCATCTCCCGTCCCCAGTTGTTTTTCTTGCAAAGCAAAGAGTTTATCCTCGCCCAGACATGCTTTTACCTGCTGCGCCTGGTGACCGACGACTGTTACAATTTTTCCAGCCCCTGCCCCCGACGCAGCCCGGTATACCCACTCGACAATGGGTCTAAAACATACTTCATGCACCAGTTTGCTTTTGGACGACTTCATTCGCGTACCTGCTCCGGCTGCCAAGATGATAGCTGACACATTCGACAATTCTAACGCCTCCCATCTGCATTTTTACTTGGGAAAAATCCTTTCAATTTCCGAACAAAATACAACCTTTTTCTGAAATTTTTCTTCCCGTCTCTTTTCGCTACACAATGAATTCCTTACTTATTATACCATTAAATTTTTCTTTTTTGAAGAGACTTCTGCAAAAAAAACTAAAGATTTATGCAAAATAATCTGTCTCATTTTTATACAAAATAGATAAATATAGAAAAATTTTTCATCATTTTAAATTCTCTTCTTGCAATTTACTGGATTCATGTTATAATGGAATCATATACACTATTCACGTCTTCTGCTGTTATTTTTATTCAAAATAACGGCGAGAAAATACGCTTATGGAGAAGGAGCTTGTACCATGAAACATATCATCGACGAAGGAATTAAAAACAAAGCAAAATTTGAAAACATTCCCCCTCTGACACAGGACGAGGTCAAAGGTGCGCTGGATTTTATCATCAAAAAAATTGATGAGAGCTTGGATGAATTTACATATAAATATCCGGCGCCTGCCAGCGTAAATAATGTTTATCCTGCAATTGACAACATCGAGTGGACCAACAGTTTTTGGACGGGTATGCTTTGGCTGGCATATGAATATACCGGCGATGAAAAATATCGGAAAGTGGCGGAAATTCAGTGTGAAGATTTCGCAAACCGCATTGAGAAACAGATTTGCGTAGACCACCATGACCTTGGCTTTTTGTATACGCTTTCCTGCGTTGCCGGCTATAAACTGACGGGTAACGAAAAAATGAAGGAAACAGCAATTAAAGCTGCTGATAAATTGATCACCCGCTACAAAGAGAAAGGTCAGTTTATTCAGGCGTGGGGCGCTGTAGATGACCCGAAGGCATACCGTTTAATTATTGACTGCTATCTCAATGTGCCGCTGCTGTATTGGGCCAGTGAAGTGACCGGCGACAAGCA
>CBCTHD010000413.1:0-2696 GCA_965146615.1 uncultured Clostridia bacterium | reverse complement strand
CACCTGAATGTTGACATCTGCATAATTGGACCGTGTAATGTTGGTCCCTTCGTCAATACTCATGTTTGCATCCGGCATCATGATCCACCGTTGCTCATAAGTATGTGCCGCGTTCATGTTATCCGGCACAAGATAGTCAGACAAAATCCAGAATCCCGGTTTGACAAACAAAATTTCTCGTGTCGGTGTCACAGCTGCAGTAGAATAGTTGGTTGTGGTGCCACTGTAGAAATCATAGTGGTCATTGGAACCCCATTCGTTGATGGTGCCCGGCGTAGTTTTGTTGTATACCAGTTGATTTTTGTCATCAATGATTACTGTACTATGTCCCCATACTCCTTGCAGCCAATCATTCGCCGCTCCCTGTGCACCGGTATAGGATCCGTCTGCAATTAGGTATTTCCCGTAGGCAAATAGAGAAATTGCATGGTCGTCCTGCTGTCCGTGAGACGAGATACCGCCGTCCATCTGTGTGAATAAATAGTTTGCATTGGCATCCCAGCCCGTCCGCATGGCAACCTTTTTCCCTGTTCTGAAAATAATAGAAGTAAACGGTGGCGCCTGACCTTTTGTACCGCCCGTTGCAGCATAGAGCAACTCTGGATCGTTAAACTGTGTTGCTGATGTCATAAAGTTGCTTGCATATGATTTGGTGTTTTGCGAAGAGTCCCCCTGCTGATGATCTCGATACCCCGGTCCACTGGAATACATGATATAGCGCTGAATGTTGTGGAGCGCCTCCGCCACCGCATCACTATACGGCGGTTTTTCCGATCCAATTTCTGTCTGAATTGCCTCAAAAAACTCAATCGTACCTTTTGCCACAGCGGCATATTGTAGCGGCACTTCTGTACAGGTCAAATCATCCATAACATATTCTTGTGCCGTTTCTTCCAGATATTCCATAACATTTGCTTCCCACGTCGGCGATTGAACAAATTCAGGAAACTCACAGGCAATAGCGTAGTTTCCAGCTTCTTCATAACCGCCCCAGTTCCCGCTTGTGATCCAAGCGCTGGTCGCATATCCCTGCCGCCAGCAGTACTTGGTCAGAATTGTATAGACTTCCGGTGTCATTTCCTCGTAGTTGATCAATCTTTTAATTACTTTGACCATGTTTTGCGCCCGGTATCCAACGTCCAAACGGTTTCTCGCGTGTTTGCTGCCGCCATAAGCATCATTTGTAATAGCAACTGTACCGATTTGCAGCGTCATTGCATATAAATCCTGAATTGCCCGTGCAGCGTACTCATTGCTGCGGGAGCTTCCCCATTGGACTTCTTTCGCAAAAGTATCAATATTTCCTACGAAACGATTGTATTCATCACGCCACCGGCGTGTTGTGGCAAGGGGTTTACACCAACTGGAAAAAGAACGCCCATTGAAATTTACAACTATGTGCTTGGAATAATCCCGCTCAATTGCTGACTCTGTACCAGATAAGTTCTGATTCCACCACCAATCCATAGTATCCTCTGTCCACGGTATTTGTGTCTTATCACTCTCCAAATTTTCCTGTGTCACGAGTACCAGGAATTTCATGGTTCCTTCCCCGGATGCATTTTTCCCATGCAAACGCAGCGTTGCATTGGTCACGTTTTCGTCCGTTGCCAACGCCCCATTCAGTTTGAACTTGATGACAGTGCGTTTGGTATTTTCATCTACAGGCTGGCTTTCTCGCGTGTTTAGCGGCGCTTTGGCATCGTCACAGTTACAATCGTTTACGTTGATGCGTGTTTCACCAATGCTGCTGACGCTTTCTTCCAGTTGAAGCGTATCTTCTAAACCATATTTGTTTCGTTTACTTGCTGTATATTCCAGCAATCCATCTCCCGAGATGGTTGCATCGTCTGTCGGATAGAACTTCCGTGTAGACCCGTTAGAAGTGATTTCCATCACAGGTCCTTGTCCGCCCTCTTTATTTCGGCTGTCAAACTCTGCGCGGGAGCCGTCCTTATACACAGTCGCCAAATAAAAGGTAACCTCTTGATTGGAAGCAGATTTTATATAAGATACGACATTTGTTAAATCAATTTCCACGTCGGCTTCTGTATTGCCGATGGTTTTCACGTCCACTAGCTTGGAATTGGAATTGGAGTTCCAATAGACGCGATCATACATCAAATCTGCTGTCAGACTCTGTGTCGTATCGCCGCTTCCCCAAACGGGACGAACGCGGTAACTCTCCACTTCGCGGGCATAGTTCAGCCATTCCTGTTTTGCCAAAGCATAATCGCCCGCTTTTGCCGCCGCTTCCACCGCCGACAGGTTGGGTCCATTCTGGTCCACATAGTCATAGTTCAGCGTAGGTCCCAGCGTCCATTTTTCACCGTCCCACGTGCCGAAAAACTTTTCGTCCGGCAGCCCATCAAATTCACTCTCTGCCTTATCACTGCTATTTCCTTCTTCTTTCACATGCGCAAAGCGCATAGGATCAATACGATACGTCCGTATTGCTTCTTCATATTCTTCATCGCTGAGTGCGCGAATTGCTTCGTTCAGTTCTGCATTGCTCGTCGCATTTTCAATCGTCAGCGGTTCGCCGGCAGCTCGCGCAACTACCTGCTCTCCCGGATCTTGTGCTTGCAGTTCTTCCGCCAAAACACTTGCGGAAGATACCATCATACCGGCAGCCAGCAGCAGTGCACCGAATCTAAATTTGCCCATTCAAAATCCTC
Organism: uncultured Clostridia bacterium; assembly: GCA_965146615.1. GTDB lineage: Bacteria > Bacillota > Clostridia > RUG12999 > RUG12999 > JAAWTG01. The sequence goes on along the minus strand of CBCTHD010000413.1, from coordinate 18 downwards.
CTTTTTCTTGTCCGGACG
>CBCTHD010000412.1:0-2701 GCA_965146615.1 uncultured Clostridia bacterium | reverse complement strand
CTGCCGGGTCCGATATTGGTAATTCCCTCCATTTATTGCGCCTCCTCATTTTTCAGTTCTTCCTGCGAAAGTGCTTTTTTCTTTTCGTCCAGCAACGCTACTGCTTTGACGACACCATCTATAATGGCTTCGGGGCGCGCTGCACAACCCGGCACATAAATATCGACCGGCAGGACGGTATCCACACCTCCCAAAATATTATAACACTCCTTAAATATCCCGCCATTACAGGCACATACCCCCACTGCCACCACTACCTTTGGGTTAGGCATCTGAGAATATAATTGTTTAACAACCGGCGCATTTTGCGCATTAATGCCACCGGTAATCAAAAAGATGTCCGCATGTTTAGGGTTGCCTGTATTGATTACGCCAAAACGCTCCACATCGTAGACGGGCGTCAGACAGGCGAGCACTTCAATGTCGCACCCGTTACAGCTTGACCCATCATAGTGCATAAGCCACGGCGATTTCGATACTTTCATAAATCCATCTCCTTCATAAGGATAAGCTGACAAACAGATTATTCTTAAACACTTTTGGTGTTCACTAAATCGTGACAATAATCATTAGATTAATGACGCCAGCAATCAATGTTACCAGCCACGCGGATTTCAACATATTCTGCCATTTCACGCGCGGAAATACATTATCAATCAAAATTTCCAAAAAATAAGAAATTCCGCATACAATGATTGCGGCAACCGCGCTCAGCCATGATGCTTGGTAGATAAACAATCCGACAACCCCAAGCAAAAAGATATTTTCATACCAATGCGACAGTTTCACAATTCCCAAGACACTGCCGGAAAGCTCTGTTGTCAACCCGCGCACCATTTCCTGATGAGCATGGTGAGCGGTGGAAATATCAAACGGCGATTTACGGAACTTAATGGTTAAAATATATAAAAATCCGATAAAGATGCCGGGCAGATAAACAATCGCCGGTATACCGCCATGCATAACAATTTCTTTCACATTAAAAGAGCCGGTTGCTACATAAAATCCAATTGCCACCAAAAGTACCATTGGCTCATACGCCATCATTTGTATCAGCTCACGCTGTGCACCCATAGAACTATAGGGCGAATTCGCAGAACAAGATGACATGGTGAAAAATATCCCGGCTAAGGTCAGGGAAAAGAATGCCAACAATAAATCACCGCCAAAGAAAAACAGCGCACCACTGAATACAACAAACAGCAAAAAACCGCCTACCAAAAATTTCTGTACGTCATTGACAACCACAGCTACTTTGGAAAACAGCTTATACAAGTCATAAAACGGCTGCAGCAACGGCGGTCCCTGCCGCCCTTGCAGACGTGCCGTGATTTTCCGGTCAACACCCTGTAACAATCCGCCCAGCAGCGGCGCTAAGATAATATATAGAGCAGCACACAAAATCTGCCATATCATTTATATAGCACCTCCAATCGCCAGAATCATCAATACAATCAGTCCAGCCGTAGACAAAATCAACGAAGGTTTCAGTAATATCTTTTCTCCAAACCAATCCTCTAAGTACCAGTTCGCTAGATACATACGTTTGGTATTTCCAAAAGAATCAGTAAACGTCCTGTCATCACCCGTATTTGCACCGCCCATATAGGACGTTACAATTTTATTCTTTTTGTGAATCGTCAGCAGTCTTACAGCAATCGGCAAAATCACAATTGCGCAAAGCATGAGTGCCATAATATGAATATTCCCGCTGCTGATAATTGCAGGCATACTCTGATGGAACATATCTCCCAAGAACGGCTCAATTAAATAGCTTGATACCACCGGAAATGTCAAGCATAATAGACACATGAGTATCGCCTGGCAAATCAAACTCATCCATTCGCTTCCCTTTGTAATATCCTGTAGGCGTTCTGAATTATGGTGAACTGCCACCAGGCTTCCCAGCCATTTGGTCCAGTAGAACAATGTTGTGGCAGAACCAAATATTAGAAACACCACCAACAAAATACTGTTAGAATCAACGAATGCCTTCAATGCCGCCCATTTGGAAATGAGCATACCAAACGGCGCCAAAAACATCCCTGCAATCCCGACAATCATCACAAACGCCAGACGCGGTAATTTGACAATTAGACCATGCATATCCTCAATGTTTCGACTGCCTATTACATTTTCCACCGCTCCCACTGACAGGAACATCAACGATTTGGACACTGCATGGAAAATCATTAGCAAAATGCCTGCCCAGACAGCCTCATACATTCCGATACCTGCACAAGCTGTAATCAGTCCGAGGTTAGAGATAGTAGAATATGCTAAAACTTTTTTTGCATCACTTTGTGCAATCGCCAGCATAGACGTCATCAAAAAGGTAAATCCACCGATCGTTGTCACCATCAAACCGGCTAAATTTCCGCACAACGCCGGCGAAAGACGCAGCAACAAATATACCCCCGCTTTCACCATCGTCGCAGAATGCAGTAGAGCGGACGTCGGTGTCGGTGCTACCATGGCGCCAAGCAACCAACTTGAAAACGGCAGTTGGGCACTCTTGGTCAGCCCGGCAAATGCCAATAACGTAATGGGTATGACCGCCATAGGAACCATGGTACCTATCTGCACAACTTGTTGTAGTTCCAATGTCTGCAATTGTATCGCACAATAGACAATTGCCACAGCAAATCCCAATCCGCCAAGCAGATTCATCCACAGTGCACGAAAAGAGTTATGAATCGCT
>CBCTHD010000411.1:0-2708 GCA_965146615.1 uncultured Clostridia bacterium | reverse complement strand
AAAGGTAAGCCTTCCGGAAGGAATGGCTGAAATACCTATGTTTACATTCGATGGCTGCGATAGTTTGGAAACGATCGACATTCCTGATTCTGTGACGAGTTTGGGAAGCCAGTCTTTTAGAGGAACCGCACTCAAAGAAGTTACAATTCCTGCCAGCGTGATTAAAATACAAAATGAAGTATTTTCGAGCTGTTCAGAATTGGAGAAAGTCACTTTTGAGGGGAATAATGTCAGTGTGATAGAATATTTTGCATTTAGAGGTTGTACATCGTTAAAACATCTCGAATTACCAACATCTGTCCGCAGGATCGGGGGTGGCGCCTTTTGGCGAAGCGGTTTAACCGGACTGATCATCCCATACGGCGTGACAGAATTGGATGGAAATATTGTATATGATTGCAGCGACTTGCAGTGGATGACCGTTCCGTCTACCGTTACTGAGATAGAGGATGACGATTTCGGAGAACATTTGTCTAATTTGATTATATATTGCCCGGAAGGAAGCACAGCGGAAAGGGCGTGCAGAAAGACGGAAATACCCTATATGATAGATTCTTCCGCTGATTCTCAAATTCAAGTGCTTTATAACGGAAACAGAGTTTCGTTTGGTGATACAGGTCAAAATCCAATCATGGAAAATGACCGTACTTTAGTACCCCTGCGGGCAGTATTTGAAACAATGGGCGCAGAAGTGCTATGGGATGAAGCCACACAGACGGTCACAGCGGTTCGGGACAACACAACTATTGAGTTGACGGTGGGTAGCAGTACATTATATAAAAACGGTCAAGCGGTCATGACGCTGGATGTTCCCGCAAAAAAAGTAAACGACCGTACTATGGTTCCGGTTCGGGCGATAGCTGAATCATTTGGAGCGCAGGTGGATTGGATCGGTCCCGCACAAATTGTCACCGTCAATGAATAATATTTATTTGAAACCACAGTGAGAAAAATGAGTGTATCTGCATGATATGATAAAAGATTATTTGACTGACAATTTGCATATTATATCTGCAAAATACGAACGGCCGGAATTTATAATGGAGGACGTTGAGATAGGGAATTAGCCTTTAAACAGGTATACGGAAAATATTTGAAAGATTGTATTGACAAACCGAGAAAAACGTTGTATAATAAATGATATGCGTATGCGGCTGGAGGAGAAATTATGCAGTTAGATTTGAAAAATGTCCTGAGCGGCATCGTGGATCAACTGCCGTTTGAGGGCCTGATAGAACTGGAGGACGTGCAATATCTGGGGAACCAGATACATTTCATGGGACCAGTTCAGGTGAGCGGCAAGGTTTCTGACATGGGAGAAGGGTTGGAGCTGGAAGGCAAAGCGTGGGGACGGCTGGAAACGCTGTGCGGACGCTGTGGCAAACCGGCGCAGGCGGTATTTTCCTATTCTTTGGAGGAAACCTTAGTCAAGCAGTCGGAAGCGACGGAGAAAACACCGGAAGAAGTGATTGTGCTGGAAGGCAATACGCTGGATTTGCACGACATTGTGCTGAATGGTTTTTTCTCGGTGGCAGAGACGAAATATTTATGTAGTGCAGACTGCAAAGGGCTATGTCCTCATTGTGGTGTGGACCGGAACGTTACAGAGTGTGATTGTTCTGCCAATGAGACCGACCCGCGGCTTGCCGTGTTGGATACCTTGTTTGACGAAATAAAATAATTGTGCTGCCCCTGCAAGGGCGGAAAAAAAGCAGTAATATAAAAGGAGGTGTTTTGGATGGCAGTACCAAAAAGAAAAACATCTAAAGCGAGACGAGATAAAAGAAGAGCAAACTGGAAATTGGCAGTGCCGGGTATGGTAAAATGTCCGCAGTGTCATGAGTTTAAAATGCCGCACAGAGTGTGTGCCGCTTGCGGATACTACAATGGAAAAGAAGTAATCGCGACGGAAGACTAATGTATTTTGGGAGGGTGGTATTGAAAGATACGACCCTCTTTTGTTCTAAATGAGAGAAAATCTTCCGTCCAGGTCAAGCCAGTGAGTGGCAAAAGCGGGAGGCACGTAACGTTTGCGGAAACGTACTGGTGAAATGCAAAGAACCGATAAAGAATAGTGCAGATACAATGGAAAATACTGGGGAGAAAATAGGTATGGTGAATTATCATGAGGTGGCGGGCGTCCGTCCGGGCAGCATTGCGGAAGAAGTGGGGATTGCAGCGGGGGATACTTTGCGTAAAATGAATGGGTGGGAACTCAATTCTATTTTGGAATACCGCTATTTTGCTCATGATACGCTGATTCGTCTGGAAATAGAAAAAGCGTCGGGCGAGGTGGAGGAGATAGAAATTGAAAATCCCGAAAACGAAGAGTTGGGGATTGAATTTGTTCATCCGTTGCTTGCACCTGCAAAAAGCTGTAGAAATAAATGCATTTTTTGCTTTATTGACCAGTTGCCCAAAGGGATGCGGGAAACACTCTATTTTAAAGATGACGATACGACGCTATCCTTTTTACAGGGGAATTATGTCACTTTGACCAACATGAGTCCGAAGGAACTGGAACGCATCAAGGAAATGCGCATCAGCCCCATCAATGTTTCCGTTCATGCTACCGACCCGCAGGTGCGCTGTGCGATGCTGAACAACCGCTTTGCCGGAAATATTTTGCAAATCATGCAAGATTTTGCGTCAAGCCACATCACCATGAATGCGCAGATTGTCCTGTGCCCGACCTATAACGACAAGGA
>CBCTHD010000410.1:0-2709 GCA_965146615.1 uncultured Clostridia bacterium | reverse complement strand
TCGCGCACGGCGACTGCCGCTTTCGCATCGCTTCCGGTTGCCGCACCCAACTCCTGTTTAGTGAGGAGGGTGATACAAGGAACCTGCTGTCGTCCGCATAAAAATGTGAGGTCGCGCCGGATAGCGCCGCCGCTGTCCGTGGCGAGAATCACCAGTTTACACTGTCTGCGCCGGAGCAGTTCGCGGATTTCGCCGCTGCCCCGTGCCAGCTTTCCGCTTCTGCGCGCCAATCCCAGCAAGTTTTGAATGGATTGCAATTCTTTCATTGTTCGTCACCTTTGAGTTGTTGTTCCAATTGGTCATATATTTCAGGCGGGACTGCGCAGGAAAAAGAGCGTTCCAACTGCCGCGTTTTACGGGCGCGCGCTAAACATTCCACGCTGTGACACAGGTAAGCACCGCGTCCGTTTTGTTTCCCTGTCAAGTCCGCCGTGATTGTCCCGTCTCCTGTTTTGACAATACGGATTAATTCTTTTTTGGGTTTCATCTCTGCGCAGCCGACACACTTGCGCAGCGGGAGTTTTTTAGGACGCATCATCGTCACCTGCTTCTGTTTCCAAGACAGCATCTTCTGTCTCCGGCACCGTTTCTTCCACAAGTATTTCTTCCGCGGAAAGTTGTTCCTCCAATGGTGCTTCCGGCTCCGGCGGAACGTCTTTGCTGCTCTTAATGTCGATTTTCCAACCCGTCAGACGCGCTGCCAACCGGGCGTTTAGCCCTTCTTTTCCAATCGCCAGAGAGAGTTGGTTATCTTCCACGATAATTTGTGCTTTCTTTTCGTCTTTTGCCAGCGCCTGCTCATCAATACGCGCACTGAGCACGGTGGCAGGACTTATCGCTGCTGTGATAAATTCCAACGGATTTTCGCTGTACTTAATAATATCTACTTTTTCGCCCAAACTATCCACAACGGCATTCACGCGTATGCCGCGGTTACCAACACAGGAACCGACGGGGTCCACATTTTTATCGTTGGACCAAACTGCAATTTTGCTGCGGACGCCTGGCTCTCGTGCGATGGATTTGATTTCCACTACGCCGTCTTTGATTTCCGGTACTTCGCGCTCAAACAGCCGTTTTACCAGGTCAGGCTGGGAACGGGACACCAAAATATAAGGTCCTCTGGGCGTACTTTTCACATCTACCACATAGACCGAAAGACGGTCGTGGGGCTTGTAACTTTCACCGGCAACTTGTTCACGCGGCGGCATCACTGCTTCCGCTTTACCAATGTCTAAAATCACGTTAAATTTCGGTTTTTCGCCCGGCTGCGGCTGGCGTTCGGGATTGCGGAATTCCACACGTTCAAAACGCTCTACCACGGCGGGAATTACATCGTTTGCTTTAATTTGGAACTCCGCCAAAATCTGTTCCCGTTCCGCCTCGCGCAGTTTTTGCAAGATAATTTGCTTTGCTGTCTGGGCAGCAATGCGGCCAAAATTCTTTGGAGCAATTTCAACTTCAATTTCATCGCCGATTTGTGCACCGCTTTTGATTTTTTGCGCATCTTCCAATGCGATTTGAACGCCTTCCTGCAAGTCAGGGTCAAAGCCATCAACCACCGTCTTTTTGGAAATGACGCGCACATCGCCGTTTAAATCATTGATTTTAATTTCCACATTTTCGCTGTCATCCTTGTAGTTTTTGCGGTAGGAATGCATGAGGGCGGTTTCCAATGCATCCAAAATATATTCCTTGCGGATGCCTTTGTCTTTTTCCAGAATCGTCAATGCTTCCTGTAATTCATTCACTTTCGCTGCCATTTTCTTTCTTCTCCTCCTATTTATGTTATTCGGTGACATGTAAATTCACTCGTGCCATTTCTTTCAGCGTTAGGGAAACGGTTTTATCGCCCAAGTCCAGTTCCAGCGTGCCATCTGTGTAACCGGCAATCGCGCCGGTGAGATGCCGCTGCCCGTCCAGGCGTTTATAGAGTTTGACATCGACCAATTCACCCATATATGTTTCAAAATGCCAGGGCTGGGTTAGTTTGCGGTCGATACCCGGCGAAGATACCTCCAAAAAATAGGCTGGACCAATCGGATCCAATTCATCCAGCTTTTCATCCAGCGCCTTGCTGACCAGCTCGCAGTCGTCCAGCGAAACGCCGCCGTCTTTGTCGATAAACACGCGCAGAAACCAGTTTCCGCCTTCGCATTTAAACTCTACATCGTATAAAAAGCAGCCATAATTTTCACAGATCGGCTGCGCAAGCTGGGAGACCAGCTGTTCCGTTTTCCCCATACTCCTCCGTCCTTTCTTTTTTACATCTGCGGCAAACCCACAGAACGCCCACAAAATAGACATAATAACAACAATGAGTGGACTTGCAAAGCCCACTCATCAACAAATCATATTGACACTATTTTTATTTTACCATAAATAGAAAGAAATATCAAGTGTTTTTCAGAAAAAATAATGAAAAAAATCCTGGTGGAGTAAATTTTTCTTGACCTGTCCATGGCATAGTGATACAATGATATAATAAACACTAGCGTGTTTATTATACATCGAAAGTGCCTCCGCCTCGCCACGCATAGAACGCGGCAACCGGCGGAGATGCACGCACATGCGATATACGCATGAGAACGGACGGAACGCTTCCGTTCGAATGCCTATAGCGCAGCGGGCAAAAGGTTTTTTTGCTTTGCAAAATAGACTTTTACCCACCTTGTTATTATCAAACTGCTTCGCAGTTATGATATAATA
>CBCTHD010000409.1:0-2713 GCA_965146615.1 uncultured Clostridia bacterium | reverse complement strand
AGGTGCTGGAATCGGCAAAACCGCTGAAAGCATTAGCAGATAAATTTTTACAGGAAAACGATATTTTTTATCTTGGACGAGGGCTGGATCATGCCGTTGCCATGGAAGGCTCTTTAAAATTAAAGGAAATATCCTATATCCATTCGGAATCGTATGCCGGAGGAGAACTCAAGCACGGACCCATTGCGCTGATAGAGAAGGGGACCGTCGTGATTGCGGTCAGCACAAGTGAACGGCTGCGCAGCAAAATGGAAAGCAACGTAAAAGAAGTTGTGACCAGGGGCGCGTATGTCCTGGGAATTTTGACGGAGGGATTTCCGGCAGGGAATTTTGATGATGTGTTCTATCTTCCAAAGGTTGATCCCCTGTTTGCCCCGGTGCTGGCAATATTACCATTGCAATTGCTTAGTTATTATATTGCTGTGGGCAAGGGCTGTGATGTTGACAAGCCGAGGAATCTTGCGAAATCGGTGACAGTAGAATAAAAAAATAAGGCGCCCATGCAACATGCGGCGCCTTCCATTGCTTTTGGTGGAATTTTGTGCTACAATAAAGAAAAAGCTAAAACTTTAGTTGAAAGGATTGGCACAATTAGATGACAAAATAGAATTTAGGAGGGGTACGGAATGTTATACCGGTATATGCTGCATACAAAACAGCAAGAATTTTGCATGGTCACACATCAGGTAAAGGAAGCAGTGGGAAAAAGTGGGGTTCGCAGTGGGATTTGTGTGGTTTATTGCCCACATACAACGGCCGGAATTACCATCAACGAAAATGCAGACCCGGACGTAGTGCATGACTTATTATATGCTCTGGATCAAACGTATCCAGACAGACCACAGTTCCGGCATATGGAAGGAAATTCAGCTGCACATTTGAAGTCTTCTTGTATTGGCAGCAGTGTAACTGTCCCCATAGAAAAGGGGGAATTGATGCTGGGACGCTGGCAAGGAATTTATTTTTGCGAGTTTGATGGACCCAGAACGCGATCCTATTATGTTCAGATTGTGGAAGCGGCGGAAAGATAAATAGAGAAAAAGGGATGTAAAAAACGCAGGAAAAACAAATTGTCAAGCAACATTGCGTCTCTATGCTGTATCGTGTGTTTCATTTCACAATGATATAGAGAACAATATTTTCGGGCAATCTGCAAATTGCGGTTTTTACAGTCCCTTTTTGTATATATTTGGATATGTATGAAGCATTGTGTCAACACTTATATGGAAAGAATGAGAATTTATTTGATATATGGGGCGGAAATATCATTGACGACTTTTCAGAAATATGATATAATAGACACAAAGTATTTTGTTGTTTGGAAAGAAAAGGATCTGCCGAAAGGTAGGAAAGAAATGTAGCTGTAATAATAGGGCTTCTATTTTGAGTGGACAAGGCAGGAGGACAGATATGAACAATATGGTAAATGACAAGTCCTCTAAAAAACACCGGCGAAAGAAAAGGACGAGCATTACTATTTTAAAATTCCTTTTCATTACGATATTGATCGCTGGTGTATTATTATGCCTGCCAGTATTCAGGGTGTCGAATGTTGACATCAGCGGATTGGTAAAAATACCGCGGGAAACGATTATGAATGCCGTGCAAGATGAAATGGGAAACCACATTCTACGTGTGGACAAGCAGGCTGTGGAGGAACGAATTCAGAAAATTACTTATGTAGCGGACGTTACCGTACAGACAAAGTTCCCCAACCGTTTGGAAATTAATATCAAAGAAACCACGATGGTAGGGTATATTCGATTTACTGGCGGTATTATCGGAATCGACGGGAATGGAAAGGTCGTTGAGACAGCGCAGGAACAAAATGAATCGATTCCGGTGGTGGAGGGAATCAAAGTGAAAACATTTGTCGTAGGAGAGTCTCTTGCGGTATCAGAAGAAGAAAAATTAAAGGTTGCGCTGACCTGTTTGAATGCAATACAAAGCAATGGGCTAACAAGCACAATTGCAAAAGTAGATGTCAACAATCTTCAGGAGATTCTGTTGCAGACATCGGGACAAGTGACTGCGAAATGCGGCTCCAAAGACCAGTTGGAATATAAAATTGCAATGTTCTCCAGCGTGTTACCGCAAATAAACTTACAGGTGCCGGGAACGGTGGACCTGAGTATTGCCGGACAGGCAATTTATGATATTTCTTAAAAAGAAAAAACGGAATATTGAGATAGATGGGAAAGGATTAGGCCGAGGATGAAAAAAGTGGATGTCGGCAAGCAAGTCGCATTGACGGCGGTTTGCCTTTTGTTGGGATTTGTCGTTTCGCTTCAACTGAAAAGTGTAACGATTAACGATGCAAGCAATAATACGGAAGTGAAGCGGGCAGAAGAATTACAAAAAGATTTGTTAAAAGAAAAAACAAAGAGTGAAGAGTTATATAGTCAGCTTATGCAAATGAAAAACGAAGTGGAGCAATATCGCAAAACGGCAGAAGAAAATGGTAATGTTTCACAGGTTTTGATGGAACAAGTGGAAACTGCGGAGACGTTAGCGGGACTCTCGGAAGTAGAGGGCTGCGGCGTGATTGTGACGATGAAAGACGCTACAGGAGAGCAAGCAGCGTTGCAAGATGCACAAAATTCCATTATTCATGAAGGGGATTTGCGAACGGTAGTCAACGAATTGTTGGCTTCGGGAGCAGAAGTCGTTTCACTCAATGAGGAACGGCTAGTCTCCACCAGTTCCATTCGAT
>CBCTHD010000408.1:0-2714 GCA_965146615.1 uncultured Clostridia bacterium | reverse complement strand
CACTTGTCGTCTGCTATACCCAGACGCACCATTTTCCGCTGCTCTCCGAATTCCAATTGTGACACTTCCTTGCGCCTATACCACCTCCCCTGCTCCAAACTCAAATCCAACAACAGCGTATTCATATTTTTCCGCCTTCTTTCATGGTTTCGACTATTTATTCCATCTATATTCACATAAATTTATAAAAATCAACTAATTTCTAAAAAAGGTTTGCATTTTGGCAGGTAATTGTTGTATAATAGATAGGGTATCTGTATGGATGCTAAAAATGCCTACTGCGTTTTATTAAAAAAGCGCTTTAGGATTTTAGGGAGGTAATTTTATTATGGCTCAGGTTACAAAAGATACAATTATTGCCGACGCACTTCGTATGGATGCGGGAACGGCGCAGTTTTTCCTGGAAATCGGTATGCATTGTCTAGGATGTCCGTCCGCAAGCGGCGAATCCATCGAACAGGCTTGTATGGTTCACGGCGCAGATGTAGATGAATTGGTGGGCAAAATCAATGACTATTTGAGCAACCAATAAAGCAAGCCGGAAATAGGAGGCGCCACTGCCTCCTATTTCTTAGCTACCGGAAAAATCTTACATAGAAGCATTAGCATCTTCGCGAAAGGATGAAATCAAGATGGCAACAAAAGTATTAATCGGCGCCCAATGGGGCGATGAAGGAAAAGGGAAAATTACGGACATTCTTGCTTCACAAGCGCAGGTGGTTGTCCGCAGTCAAGGCGGAAACAACGCCGGTCATACCGTGGAAGCAAACGGCGAACAATATAAATTGCACCTGATCCCTTCCGGTATTCTGAATCCTAATACCCTCTGTCTAATTGGAAACGGCACTGTGGTTGACCCAAAAGTGGTTTTGGAAGAACTTGACATGCTGGCAGAACGCGGAATTACGACGTCGAATCTAAAGATTGACCCACGCGCCCATGTTATCATGCCCTATCACATTGCACTGGACGGACTTTCCGAGAAAGCCCGCGGCAAACGAGATATTGGCACGACCAAAAGCGGTATCGGTCCGTGCTACATGGATAAAGCGGAACGCAGCGGTATCCGTATCTATGACCTTGTACACGATGACATTTTTTTGGAAAAAGCCAGTGCCAACATTGACCTAAAAAATGAAATTATTACAAAGGTGTATGGCGGCGAAGCCTTAGATAAAAAAAGCATAATTGCGCAATATCAGGCATATGCTAAACGGATTGCACCCTATGTAGAGGATACGACCATTTTGCTTTATGATGCAATCAAGGCAGGAAAATCTGTCCTCTGCGAAGGCGCACAGGGTACGCTTTTGGACATTGATTTGGGAACATATCCTTACGTCACTTCCTCCCATCCGGTGTCAGGCGGTGTTTGTGTCGGCTCTGGCATTGGTCCTACCATGATTGACGAATGCTTAGGGATAGCCAAGGCTTATACCACACGTGTGGGAAAAGGTCCTTTTCCTACAGAACTTTTGGATGAAACGGGCGACCTTATCCGAAACCGTGGCGGCGAATTTGGCACAACAACCGGTCGTCCGCGTCGCACTGGTTGGTTGGATTTGGTCATTCTTCGTTTTTCCGTACGCACCAGTGGTCTGACGTCTCTGGCGCTGAACAAAGTGGATACGCTCTCCGATCTTCCATCTCTGAAAATTTGTACGGCTTACCAAAAAGACGGAAAGATTTTACGAGAATTTCCGGCAACTATTGAAGAGTTGGAAGGCTGCGAACCTGTATACGAAGAAGTTGAAGGCTGGAGCGGCGATATCAGCGGTGTCCGCACATATGAAGAACTGCCTGAAAATGCCAAAAAATATATACAGCGGATTGAAGAAGAAATCGGTGTTCCAGTTTCCATGATTGGCGTGGGTCCTGGTCGGGATCAAAATATCAATAAACCGATTTGCTAATGACTGCTTCCCGAAAAATCTGACATAGGTTGTCTGCATCTAAAGTGGATTTATTTACGACACGAAACACAATTCCGCAGACTTACAGCTTTGGCGTTTGACTTTTTCTCCCGCTTTGCAAACTGAATCAATAGAGGGAATGGTCCGGCGGGTCATTCCCTTTTCAGACTTTTATGAAAGGAATGAGTGCTATTGAAAAATAACAAAACCGTCTTGGCAGTAATTGTCACCTTCTTCTGCACCCTACTGCTCTCTACAGCGTTCTTTGAAGCAAATCAAACGCCGCCCGGCATGCTGCAAAAAGCGTATCAAATCATTAAAAAGAATTATTATGGCGACTTTGATGAAGAAAAACTGTTTGAGGGTGCGGTTGCTGGCATGGTAGCAGCTCTGGAAGACCCCTATAGCTACTACATGAGCGCTGATAGCTATGCGGAGCTGCAAAATGACCTGAACAGCGAATTTACCGGTATCGGAGCGACGGTAACAGTTGACCCGGCTGATAATTTGCTGACTATCGTGGCGCCGATAGAGGGATCCCCTGCGGAACAGGCCGGACTGAAACCCAACGATAAAATTTTGTCCATCAATGATATGGCCGTGTCAGGCGACAATTATCAAGAAGCGATCAAACTCATGCGTGGTGACGAAAGCAGTATCGGTGAAAATATTAAACTACTGGTACGCCCTACAGGACAGGAAGAGTCGGTTGTATATAACATTACCCGCGCAAAAATTGTGAACCACACAGTTAACTACAAAATGTTGGCCAATGATATTGGTTATATTAAAATTAAAAAC
>CBCTHD010000407.1:0-2736 GCA_965146615.1 uncultured Clostridia bacterium | reverse complement strand
GAATAATTAATTGTCTCCCCCTGTGCATTTTGAATTGTAAAATGCAAATCGTTATTGGTTTCATCCAGCGTCAGAAAGTTTTTATCGTCAAATTTAAATTCATTTTTGAAATAGAGGTTCCCATTGCTGTATGCCTTATCTACAACTACACTGACATAGGATTTTATAAAGATATAATCATATGCCTGGTCGCCATTGTTATCCACCGCCACAAGACTGCCGTTGCTGATGTCCATATAGCTGCTGTCAAACGTCGGTATAATACGGTCATTATACAAATATATAGCAGTCGGATCAACCGTAATATATTCTTTTCTGCCGTCGCGTTCATATTCGATTCTGGTGCTGCTATAGCTCATATATTCATCTGCTGAAATGGTGACGACATCATTTTTGGGGGTTGGTGCAATGTTAATGATTTCCCAACGGTTTTCTTCTTCGTTTTCATAGCAGTAAATCTGCACTTCCTGCCCAATGTAATCCGCCGCATTGGTATTGCCAACCGCAAAAATCATGCCATCAATTTCCACTTCATCATCACGCAGACCGGAAATCGGTTTGATCAGCCAGGTTTCACTGTTAGCAGTCACGATTCCCTTCAGCAAAACCTTTTCGTCTTGATCATTGAGCATTTCGCGAAAGGTTTCATCCGATTGCTGATATGCTGTTGAGCCATCTATGACAACTTCCCGCAGGATGTTTACATCCAGTGCATTATACAGCAGCGTCATCACATCACCGCGCACAGCGGGTTCCGAATAGCTGGCTGAAATATCCTTTGTCAGTTGCTGCTCCGTGGCAACCATAATATATCCGTTCGGATAGCCGCCTCTCTGCTGTGCTACAACATCATATCCTAACGCTCTGACAATCGTTTTAATGCAATCCTGCAACAACACTTTGTCCTCCGGACCGAAGGTGCCGTCCGGATACCCATCAAATAAACCAATACTTGCCGCAAAATTTATGTACGCTTTCGCCCAATGCCCTTCCGGAATATCGCTAAACATTTCTCTGCTATCGCCCATAGCACTAATTTCAGAATATCCCTGAAGGTTTATCATCATTTTTACAAACTCAGCTCTTGTGATTTCTTCGTCCACCAACAAGTTTCCATTTTCATCTCCGGTAACAATACCGAGCGATGTAATGTCGAAAATCACTTTATCCGTTACCGCAAATGCTGACATGCTTCCTAAAATCATGCAGATAGCGAGTACTGCTGATAAAAGCTTTTTCATTCCAATCCCTCTTTCTTTCTTTAATTTCTTCCGGCAGTTTTTTGCATAAAAATCCTACCATTCATCCTTTTATGAACACCTTCACATCTTTATTATACCGTTTTTTGGAATGAAAAGAAAGGCACAAAATATTCAAATGGCGTTACAATATACCAAATCTGTTTAAAACAGAAAAAATACAAACTGCCCATAACCCTTATTTCATAAGGGTTATGGGCTCTTGTTCCAATTCTTCTCACTTTTTTAAAATTTAAGATGCCCCGGCAGATTAAAAAACTGCCGGGGCATCTTAAATAAATTTTATCAGAAGTGCCGCACCGCTGAAAAGCAACAAACCAAGTAACAAAAGACATGTCACA
Source organism: uncultured Clostridia bacterium (assembly GCA_965146615.1). Lineage (GTDB taxonomy): Bacteria > Bacillota > Clostridia > RUG12999 > RUG12999 > JAAWTG01. Next base: position 1,136 of record CBCTHD010000407.1, on the reverse strand, counting down.
ACGATTTTTTTCATGCGCCTTTTTCTGTGCTTTTCCATTTGTACCTTCCTGGTAGTTTCGGCAGATGCCAAAATAAATTCATCTATGATAGCCTGCGCTTCTTTCACAATATCACGCAACGCGATCCCGCCCCTTTAAAATAATTTTACAACCACCGCGGTCATATCATCTTTCGGCAGTCCTTTGGCCAGCGCCGCAACCACCATCTCATCCGCAATCTGCTTACATGATTTTTCTTCACAGGCTTCTACAACGCCGCGCAGATAGTTTTCCCCTTCAATCCTGTCCCCGATATTATCCGGTATGCCGTCTGACATCATCGCAATATAGGCGGGAGTCTCCAGTTCTTCACAGCGAAATTCGATTTCTTCCATGGGCAAAATGCCAAGCGGCATGGAGCCCCACCGCATAATTTTGGTTTCCGCTGCCGTTTTCACAACAGTTGCTGCCGCGCCCGCTTTGATAAATTTAACATTCCCTGTATTGAGGTCTGCACAAACAATATCTGCTGTGGTACACGATTCATTTTCTTTTGCAGTCATCATAGAGGTGTTCATCGTACGCAATGCAGCCGTTGGATCATAGCCGGCGCGAATTAATCGTTCATATAGCGTTACCGCCATTTTACTATCTTGGGCAGCCCGTCTGCCGCTTCCCATGCCATCACTTAAAATGCAGTGCAGCTCCCCATTTTCTGTCGTAAACTTGCTGCTGTTATCTCCGCTGATGCTTCCATTTTTCTGGTCCAGCTTAACGATAGCGACTTCGTATTGCAGTTTGGTGCGCTCCCGAAATTCCAGCCACGTCATGCCATCGTCTGATTGCCCTGTTTCCGCCAGCAACATGGTATGCTCTAAAATGCTGCTAATTGTAGGTTCCAAATCCAGTTCGGCCGCTTCCTGCGCCACTTCCAGCACCACCGTATAATGCCCGTCCGCTTCAATGACATTGATCCCTTTTGCTGTCACACCACTGCGGTAAAGTGCCTTATAAAGCTCTGTCTCCAATTCCCGTTGCCGTTTCCCAAAATTTTCTAGCGACTCCCGCTGCCGGTCAATCATACAACCTACACATGTCAGTTGGTCTGCCAGCACACGCCGGTTTTCTATTTTTTTCTGCCGCAGATGCATTTCATT
>CBCTHD010000406.1:0-2741 GCA_965146615.1 uncultured Clostridia bacterium | reverse complement strand
CAAGGAACTTCCTCTATTGAATCAATACTTTGCATTTATTATAACACACTTTAAAAAATGTGTCTATACCCACTTTGCTAAAAAAATGCCGTGAAAACGCGAAATAATTGGAACTGTAGGGAAATATGTCCCAATCTATGTATGGAGATGAAACAAGCCCTCATTTATTCTATGTGAAGTATTTACCAATTATGATGGGTACATAAATTGAGAGTGATTGGAAATGCTATGGTTTGGGTGACAAGGATTGAAAACAAAAGAATTTTTAACTGTATTTTGTATCGGCGCAATAGGGTACAGTTTATTGGAGATCCTGTGGCGCGGCTTTACCCATTGGACGATGGCGCTGACGGGCGGCGTCTGTTTTTGGTTTATCTATTCCATCTGTGTACGCTATCCCAATATGCCATTGCTAGGAAAATGTTTATGGGGCGCTATCGTTATTACAGCAGTGGAATTTATTGTTGGGTGTGTCGTTAATAAAGGTTTGCATATGCAGGTGTGGGATTACTCCGACCAGCCAATGAATTTATACGGGCAAATTTGTCTGACATACTCCGCGCTCTGGTTTTTATTATGTGTACCAATTACGTATCTAAGCCAAGGTATCAAAAAATTTATCTTTTAAAAAGACCGGAATTCATTTGAACTCCGGTCTTTTGCTTTAAAATCAAACAGAGCCAACGTCCTGATTACAGATTCTGCCAAAAATTTATGCAAATGTGAGAAGTTCGCTGCACCAGGCAATTAGTTTCTGGTATGCCGCATCCACTTCCGAAGGAGGATAAGACGTAATTTGTTCCCGCGCTATACACCGCTCTAAAATTTCAGCTTCTGTGCCGGATAAACGGGGGAGCAGCTCCTGTTTAGTAGTAATATATAGCTGCGTGCGATAAAAATAAATCGCCTGTAATAGAAAAAATGTGCCTTTATAAAGCTGACACAAACTGGCCGCTTGGTCTTTCTCATACAGATAGCTGTGGCACGCCGCATGATACAGGTTGGCAGCTCCGAACTGGATAGCGTCCTGCACGTCCTGACGCCGTAGCATGGGGACAAGCCCAAGAAAGGAGCCATAGAGTACGCGAGTGTCGTTTACCAGTTGGAACAAATCATAGCGCGGCCAATGTAACAGTTCCCGCTTTCCGCAGCAAAAACCACATGCCTTTTCAGAAAATGGCATGGTTGAGAGAAGATTTCGGTAAGTACTTAAATCTTTGGTATTCAACGTATCCAAAACAACAACCAGGTCAATATCACTGTTTTCCGTCGCTTCGCCGCGCCCATAGCTACCTTGTAGCCCAACCATACATAGACGGTCAGAAAAGGCAACACTGCATTCGTGAACAAACGTATCCAACCAAGAGTCAATTTGAAATTCCATTATTGTTCTCCTTTTTGAATGGAAGGCATACCCGCATAGTTACCAAGTAAAAAGAAATCTTGTGTTTGCGCCTGAAGCTGAGAAATGGTTTGCGCAATATGAGATTCAGAAAGATGCCCTTCAAAATCCGCATAAAACAAGTATTTCCACTTGCTGGAGGGATAGGGACGCGATTCCAGTTTGATGAGATTAAGGTTATGCTTCGCGAAGACGCTCAGTGTGTGGTACAGGCTGCCGCTTTCATGACTCAAAGAAAACGCAATGCTCACTTTGGAAGCGGCAGGGCATATTAATAGGTCTTTGGACACAATCGCAAAGCGCGTATAGTTGTTGGGATTATCTTCAATTTCCGACTGCAGGATTTCCAACCCATAAAATGCCGCACTAATGCGGCTGCCAATCACGCCGCGGGTCTTATCGCCGGATTCCGCAACCATTTTGGCGCTGGCAGCAGTGTTATAATAGGGCGTTAGTTTCACGTTTAAAGAGGACAGAAAATGTTCGCACTGTAGAAAAGGCTGCGGATGGGAATAGATTTCCTTCAAATCAGCCAAAGTAGCACCGGGTAGCCCCATCAAATTGTGACTAATGCGCAAATTGGTTTCACCTACAATGTGGTATCCATATTCACAAAACAGTTCATACACTTCAAAAATAGAGCCTGTGGATGAATTTTCAATGGGAACAACGCCGTAATCCGCCTTGCCTTGTTTCAGTGTTTCAAAAACGTCGCGGAACGTGGGAGCAGGCAGAGCGGGAATATCCGCAAAACAGGATTTCATGGCTTCCCAGGAATAGGAACCTTCCGTTCCATAGAACACGACCTGTTTTGCATCCGGCAGATATGGCGGATAGACAGCGCCGGGCTGCGCGGGTGTGTCCGCCATTACAATATTTAATTGATACATATGACTTAGATTCATGAGTGTGCGGAACATTTCCACTGTTTCAAAACGGTAGTTTTCATTTGCATTTGCAGAAATGTTTTGTAAAATTTCCGCTTCCCGCGCTTCATCCAGAATCGGCAGTTCATGAGCCGCTTTATAGCGTGCAATATCAGCAGACACTTCCATGCGCTGACTGAACAGATCCAACATTTGTTGATTGATTGCATTGATTTGTTCGCGTAAATCTTTTAGCTCCATTGCTCCTACGTCTCCTATCTATTATTGTTCCGGATATTGATCCAGCCATAAATCCATTAGGCAAATAGCCAATGCCGATTCCACAACGACGACCGCGCGCGGGACAATGCAGGGGTCATGCCGTCCTTTGCCTGCGAGAACTCCTTCCCGCATGGTATGAATGTCAAAGGTCTGCTGTTGCTTACCGATGGTTGGCGTGGGTTTGAAAGCCG
>CBCTHD010000405.1:0-2747 GCA_965146615.1 uncultured Clostridia bacterium | reverse complement strand
CATGATGTGGCGTTACAAAACCTGCATGTGGTATTTTGTCTGGACCGTGCAGGGGTGGTAGGCGAGGATGGAGAAACCCATCAGGGCATTTATGACATTGCCTATTTATCTCATATTCCCAACATGACCATTGCAGCGCCGTCTTGTTTCAGTGAACTAGAATATATGCTGGAATATGCTGTCATGCAGCATAAGGGTCCCATTGCTATTCGTTATCCGCGCGGTGGGGAAACAGTACCGTTGACACACCGGACGGAGGGACTGGAGCCGGAGGTATTAAAACGGGGGGAACGTGTTGTGATATTGGCGCTCGGCGCTATGGTAGCGGAAGCAATGAACGCCGCTGACTTGCTGGAACCTAGGGGTATACATAGCACTGTTATGGATCTTCGGCTAGTAAAACCGTTGCCGGAAGCTATTATTTTAAAGGAAGCTATGCAGAACAGGCTTATCGTTACCATGGAAGACGGCGTAGCAATCGGCGGTATTGGAGAACAAATTTGTACTATGCTGGAAAAACGGCAGATTGACAGGCAGATTTTGCAAATCGCTTATCCAGATCATCCCATCCAGCAGGGAAAACGGGAAGAATTGATTCGTCAAAACGAAATGGACGGTGCGTCGGTTGCCAGAAAGATAGGAGACATTGTAAGACAATGGAAAAACAACGATTAGATATACTGATGGTAGAAAAGGGACTTGCGCCCAGCCGTGAAAAGGCAAAAGCCTTGATTATGGCAGGGAATGTATATATTAAAGAAGTGAAGTACGACAAAGCAGGTCAACTGGTTGATGTGGAAAGTGAAATCACCTTACGGCGCCAGATGCCATATGTCAGCCGTGGTGGTTTTAAGCTGGAAAAGGCAATGCAGCTGTTTCCAATTGATTTGCAGGGAAAGGTATGCATGGATATTGGTGCGTCAACAGGCGGTTTCACGGACTGTATGCTACAAAACGGCGCTGCAAAGGTATATTCCGTAGATGTCGGATACGGACAGTTGGCATGGAAATTGCGTACAGACGAGCGCGTTGTGAATCTGGAACGAACCAACATTCGCTATATCACAGAGGAACAAATTTCGCAGCCGGTGGATTTTATGTCGGTGGATGTATCATTTATCTCCCTACGCTTGGTACTTCCGGCAGTGCAACCTTTCTTAAAAGCTGACGGCGCGGTTGTTGCCCTCATTAAACCGCAGTTTGAAGCGGGGCGAGAGAAGGTTGGTAAAAAAGGTGTGGTGCGGGACCCGAAGGTTCATAAAGAGGTCATTCAGACAATTTATGATTTCGTATTGGAGTTGGGATGGATTCCGACCGGACTTACCTATTCTCCTATACGCGGTCCGGAAGGAAACATCGAATATTTACTGTACGTTAAACCGCATGGTGCACAAGCAGTGCCAACGGAAAACATCGAACAGACCGTCAGGCTGTCACACGAGGACTTGGAATCATGAGAGTATTTATTGCGTTTGAATTGGAACGTTCTGTACGAGAGCAGCTTTCTGCAATTCAAAATCAACTGCGCACCTATGTACAAAAAGGGAATTTCTCCCGACCTGAAAATTTCCATATTACTGTACGCTTTTTGGGAGAACGGACGCCGCGTGAAATTGACGCTATTGTGCATTGTATGCAGCGTGTTGCACTTTATGCTTCATCATTTTCACTGGAAAGCTGCGGACTTGATTGCTTTCACAAAAAACGTGATATTTGTTATGCCGACGTGCAGGATAAACCGGAACTTCTATCTTTGTACCACGCTTTGCAGGATGAACTATGGAGTCAGCGGTTGATTTCTCAAAAAGAATCCTATACGCCGCATATTACGCTTGTACGGGAAGTTGTCTGGCGAGAGCCATTTTTGCAGCTGTTAAAGAAGCTAAGGATGCCTTCCATCGCTATAGATATAACTGGACTATCCCTGATGGAAAGTACACGTGTAGACGGACGGTTGTGTTATTTACCATTGACCTATCAGGGATTTTCCGAAAGGGGGGATAAGCAATGAATGAAAAAAGCCGTAGCATTGCTGTAGCGGGACTTGCTTGTGCACTGAGTATTGTTCTGATGGTTTTGGCGACCTATATTCGTGTCAGTACGGTTGCGTTTTTATTTTTATGCGCACTGCTGACGGCAATCGTTCTATTGGAATCAGATATCAAATATGCAGCGGCCAGCTTTGCAGCAACCGCACTACTCTCCGCGTTATTGGTTCCCGACAAACAAACGGTGCTGCTCTACGTTTTGTTTTTCGGGTGGTATCCGCTGCTCAAGCTATTTGCGGAGACGCGTAGAAGCAGGGGCGTAGAGTGGATCACCAAATTATTGGGGTTTCACGCTGCATTGGCACTGGGTAGCATATTATTTTATCTTTTGTTTCATATCAACGTATTAACGCTGCAACTTCCGTTTTGGTTGCTCTGGCCAGCTTCGGTTGTTGTATTTGTACTAATGGATATTGTTTTATCCCTGGGTATTCATTTTTATTTGAGAAAAAGAAAGAAATAGAGGTGACAAAAGTATGGATTATCAGAACATGAGGCTTGCAGACCTAATCGAAATTGGAAAAGAGCGCGGAATAAAATACGTAAGAAAATATAAAAAGCAAGAATTGATTACACTATTGCAAGAACAGGAACCGCAGCAGGAGCAGAAAGTAACGCCGGTACCTGAGACGGTGGGGATTGCAGAGGCAGACACGCCGATGCGGTCGACTGAAATCCCGCGTCCGGCATCCGTTCGCT
>CBCTHD010000404.1:0-2751 GCA_965146615.1 uncultured Clostridia bacterium | reverse complement strand
ATCCGGCTCCTCTGTCGGTGTTGGCGTCGGTTCCTCTGTCGGTGTTGGCGTCGGCTCCTCCGTCGGTGTCGGCGTCGGTTCCTCCGTCGGCGTTGGTTCCGGTTCCGTTTGCGCCGCTAAGATGTTGGGCGCCGTAACTTCATATAAGGTGGCAGAGGTAGTGTCCGCATCCGGGAACCGCAGCCGGAAATACCGCATCTCGGTGGGTGCAAACGTCAGGGTTTTGATTCGTTCCGCGTCCGGGTCTGCCGTGAGCGTATAGTCCAGCGTTTGATAGGTCACGCCGTCGCTGGATACCTCCAGTGCCGTGTTTTCCGTCACGGTGGTCACAACGGCGCCCGAAGCCGTTCTTTCATATAGCACGAGCGAACCGATGAGAACCGGCGTTTTCATGTCCACCAGCAGCCAGATGTCCGCATCGTTCTTTTTTATTGCCCAGCGTCCCTGGTTTGCCGTTCCGGTGTACCCGTCGAACACGTTCGCCGCCGCATAGCTGCTGCTGGATTCACTGGAAGCCGTGGCCGTTTTGCCGAATACCTCCACCAGCTTGCTGCCGTTAAGCACCTGCAATTCTGCAACCGTCGGGTCTGCGCCCTCCGCGCCTGTCATTTCTATTTTAATAAGATTTGATGTCTGCGCTTCTTCCAGCCGGAAGGTCTGTACGCCGTCGCCGTCTATCAAAACGCCGTCCAGCGTCGTATAGGTTGCCCCGTCGTCGGACGCGGATACCGTCACCGCGGCCAGATTGGCGCCCTGAAATTCAATTTGGTTGTAAACGCGGCTTTCCTCAAAGTTCAGCACCACTTCGCTGCCCGTCCAGGTAGTCGCGGTATCGCCGTCAAACAGGTTTTCCGTCCCGGCGGTGACAGAGTTGTGGAAAATACTGAATCCCTCCGCTTCCGGTCTCGTGTCGGGTGCGTCCGGGCCGGCTAAGCCCACCGCCGGAGCGCTGGTGAATAGAACTGTAACCGCCAAAACAGCCGCTATCTTTTTCATAACGTTTTTCATTTTTGCCCTCCCCTATCTATCGAGTCCAGGCGGTCAGTGATACACACCGGCCGCCCTTTCTACTATGATTCGACAAAATGATGTTCAATTCCTGCTTAAATTTGAATTGTCATTCATTTCCCATATACCGCTCATACGCTTGTTTGTGGAGCGCAATCGCTTCTTCAATTCCCAACTCCTTAATTTTTGCCACATAGTTGTCAAACTCGTCGATGGAAACGGTGCCGATAATCATTTTGGTAAACATTTCATCCTCATAGGTGGTGATGTCGCCCATGATGTTGCTGATGGTGCGTGCTTCTTCCGCCGTATAGCTGTAGGAGGGCAGCAGGAGGGAATTATCCCCCGAAGCCCATGTTGCGGACGCTTCCTTCTGCGCTGGCTCGTTGTGCATGAACGCCACATATGCGGTGCTATCCATCATCTTTGTGCCACCGTATGCCGGTACTGCATAGGGCGCCATCGCTTCCACGGTGCCTTTTCCGTCGGGATTGTTCAGAATCAAATCCGTGTATTGATAACTTCCATCATCGGTTTTGTTGTAGGTCACGCCCTCAATTCCCCAGTTTTGCAGATCATAGGCTTCGTCGCTGTAGCAGTAGTCCAGATATTTCATGGCGCTGTCGATGTCCTTGCAGTTTTTGGTGATGGCCGCGCCGCTGCCATATACGGTCAGCCGCACAACGCCCGGCGTAGCGCAATAAGGTTTGTTTGCCGGTCCGATGGGCCACGGCGTGCCCAGCAGCTCATAATCTGAATCGCTGCCCCGCATAGCCGCTATGTAGTTGCCCATTTGACTGCCCAGCAACCCCACAAACGCGCCGGAAATATCGGTGGTCATGTTGGCGTCAACGTTTTTACGCGTAATGGAAGCAAATTCCGGGTCAATCAGCCCTTCTTCATACCATTTATGCATTTCCTCTAAAAAGGCTTTATATTCTGGTTCAATGCTGCCGTATACAAATTCGCCTCTGGCGTTTTCATAGAACTCGCCTTTGATGCAGCCCCATGCCGCGGCAAAATGCCGGAATGCCATTGTTTTGTCGTCCGCCAGCGGAATCTCGTCCGCCAAACCGTTGCCATTGGGATCCTGTTCCTTGAACGCCGTGAGAGTGGTATGCCACTCGTCAATGGTGGTGGGCACCGGCAGTCCCAGCTTGTCGAGCCAGTCTTTGCGAATTTGCGGTCCGGTGTAGCTGTTAATTTTAATGTCCTCTTTCAGGGAATGGAAAATCAGCTGTTTGCCGTCCGTGGACTTCGTTCCTTTTTCCAGCTCGGGATTTTCTTCCAGCAGCTTCCTATAGTTGGGCGCTTTGTCCAGATAGTCCTCAATGGGAACGATAATGCCGTCGGAAATTGCCTTTTCCAGTCCGCCGGTGTACCGGGACGTCCAGTCCGCTTCCACGATGTCCGGCAGGTTTCCGGACGCCATCAGCAGGTTGAACTGCTCCGCTTCCTGTCCCGCTACCGGGTGCTGGTATTCCACCTCAACTCCGGCGTTTTTCTGTAATTCCTGGAATGCCTCAATGTCGCCGTAATTTGTGACATATTTGTTGACATAGTTGACGCACCACATGGTGAGCTTCGCGGTCGAGCCGTCGCCTGCATCGTTTCCGCAGCCGCTCAATATGCCGGCGGAAACCGCCAGTGCCAGTCCCGCTGTCATAACTCTTTTCATTGTTTCCTTTTTCATTTTACTTTCCTCCTACTATAATAAATTTATGGGTAAGTTACACGGCAGCC
>CBCTHD010000403.1:0-2760 GCA_965146615.1 uncultured Clostridia bacterium | reverse complement strand
ATAGACTTTTACCCACCTTGTTATTATCAAACTGCTTCGCAGTTATGATATAATAAACACTAGCGTCTATTAGCAGAGGAAGTTCCTCGCCGGGATACGGCTCGGAACCACCCCTGTGCGCAGGGGCGATGCTGTTTATAACTATAGATGCTGTTTAGAACTATAAAATAGTAGAAACGTATTCCGAAAAACAGGAGGGAGACCGCGGCATGTGGCTTGCAGACAAATGGGAGGATTTTGCTGTGCTGGACAGCAGCGACGGTATGAAACTGGAGCGGTGGGGCGATGTAATTTTGGCGCGGCCCGACCCGCAGGTCATCTGGAAGCAGCCGCAGCTTGGACGGGACGCCTGGGTGCGCGCGGGCGCAGTATACCATCGCAGCAACAAAGGCGGCGGAAGCTGGGAAATTCGGGGAAATGTGCCGGAACGCTGGACCGTGTCCTACCGGGAGATGACCTTTCATATTAAAATGATGGGCTTCAAACACACGGGACTGTTTCCAGAGCAGGCAGTCAACTGGGATTTCATCACGGAACAGATGAAAGCATCCGGCAGAAACGATTTAAAAATCCTGAATCTGTTTGCCTATACGGGCGGAGCAACGGTAGCGGCTGCCGCGGCGGGTGCGGAAGAAGTGGTTCATGTGGATTCCTCCAAGGGAATGGTGGCATGGGCGAAAGAGAATATTGCAGCTTCCGGCTTGCAGGAGAAAAAAGTACGATTTATTGTAGATGACGTGATGAAGTTTGTGGCGCGGGAAATCCGGCGCGGCCGTAAATATGACGGTATCATCATGGATCCTCCGTCTTATGGGCGCGGGCCGAACGGCGAAGTTTGGAAGCTGGAAGAGGAAATCTATGGACTGTTGGAGCAGTGTATGCAAATTTTAAGCGACCTTCCGCTGTTTTTCTTAGTCAATTCCTATACGACCGGGTTTTCCCCCAGTGTGGTATCTAACATGATGGCGCTGACTATTTCTAAAAAGTTTGGCGGAACAACGGCAGCGGAGGAAATTGGACTGCCTATTGGTAAGACAGGGTTGGTATTGCCTTGCGGCGCGACAGCGCGCTGGCTGAGCGGCAACAGATAAAAGGATGAGAAAAGCATGATAGAAATTCAGGATGTAACATATTGTTATGATGAAAATCAAATAGAACTGGCGCTGGACCACATTTCGCTGGATATTCGCGAAGGGGAGTTCACGGTGATATTGGGGCATAACGGGTCGGGAAAATCGACCATTGCCAAGCATCTCAATGCGATTTTGCTGCCGAGCGGCGGAAGCGTATTGGTGGACGGCATGGACACCGCAAATGAAGAATTGCTCTATGAATTGCGGCAAAAGGTGGGAATGGTGTTCCAGAATCCCGACAACCAAATTGTTGCAACGATAGTGGAAGAGGACGCGGCGTTTGGGCCGGAAAATCTGGGCGTGCCGCCCAAGGAAATCCGGGAGCGAGTGGACTTTGCGCTCAAAGCAGTCGGCATGTACGAAAAACGTGGCGAGGCGCCGCACAATTTGTCCGGCGGGCAAAAACAGCGCATTGCAATCGCGGGTATCATTGCCATGATGCCGCGCTATCTGGTGCTGGACGAGCCCACTGCTATGCTGGATCCGCAGGGGCGGCGGGAAGTGATGAAAACGCTGCGTTATTTAAACCGGGAACATGGCATGACAGTGGTATTGATTACGCATTATATGGAAGAAGCGGCACAGGCCGACCGGGTGATTGTAATGGATCACGGACAAATCATTATTGACGATATACCATCTATGACGTTTGCAAATGTGGCGCTGCTCAAAAGCGTGGGACTGGATGTGCCGCAGGTGACGGATTTGATGTTCCGGCTGCGGCAGAGCGGTGTATATGTACGGCATGATTTATTGACCATTGATGACTGCGAGAAGGAATTGGAAAAAAGGTTGCAAGAAGGCAGCAAAGAATAAGTAGGTGAAGCGTAAATGGAGATCAAAGCAGAGCAGCTGGGATATACCTATATGGCGGGAGGGCCGATGGAAAAGGTTGCGGTTCATGACGTCAATCTAGAAATCAAAAGTGGCAGTTTTGTAGGGATTATTGGACACACCGGGTCAGGGAAATCCACCTTAATTCAACATTTTAATGGACTGATGAAACCGACCAGCGGTCGGCTTTTAATAGATGGACAAGACATCACTTCCAAAGAGGTGTCATTGCGCCAGCTTCGGTTTAAAGTCGGCATGGTATTTCAGTATCCGGAGCACCAGCTGTTTGACGAGACGGTCTATGACGATATCGCGTTTGGACCGAAAAATATGAAATTAGACGAGGAAGAAATCCGGCAGCGGGTGCAGGAAGCGGCGGAAGCTGCAAGAGTGGATCAGGCCTGGATGAAAAAGTCGCCGTTTGAATTATCGGGCGGACAAAAGCGCCGCGTGGCGATTGCGGGTGTTTTGGCAATGCGCCCGGAGGTGCTGATATTAGACGAACCGGCAGCAGGACTGGATCCCAAAGGACGGGACGAGATTTTAAATATGGTGGCGGAGCTGCACCGGCAACGACAAATTACCGTCATTTTGGTATCGCACAGCATGGAGGATATCGCAAAGTTGGCGACACAAATTATTGTGATGAATGATGGGACGGTTGCCATGCAGGGAACGGTTAGCGAGGTGTTTTCGCGCGGGGCGGAGCTACAGGCAATGGGACTGGACGTGCCGCAGATTACACTTTTGGTACAGCGTTTGATTCAAAAGGGGTATCCGCTTCCAAAAGACA
>CBCTHD010000402.1:0-2764 GCA_965146615.1 uncultured Clostridia bacterium | reverse complement strand
AGGGTCTGCATTTACCAGAATGAATGGTACCGGATTGGTAGTATGTGCTGTAAACGCACCGCCGTCATCTGCTATCATTTTATCAGCGTTTCCGTGGTCTGCGGTGATGATGACCCGTCCGCCTTTTTCCAGCATTTTTTCAATAACTTTGCCCGCACAGGTATCTACCGCTTCTACCGCTGCAATTGCCGCTTTCATAATGCCGGTATGTCCTACCATGTCGCAGTTTGCATAGTTCAGAATAATCACGTCATATAAATCGCTGTCAATTCTGCGGAGCAATTCTTCCGTTACCTCCGGCGCGCTCATTTCCGGTTTCAAATCATAGGTTGCAACCTTTGGAGACGCAATCAGCGCCCGGTCTTCCCCATCATAAACCTGTTCCACGCCGCCGTTAAAAAAGAACGTCACATGTGCATATTTTTCCGTTTCTGCAATACGAAGCTGTTTCAATCCTTTTTCGCTGATATATTCCCCAAAGGTATTTTTCAGCTCCTGCGGACGGAATGCCACGTCCACATTCGGCATAGCCGCATCATACTGTGTCATGCAAACAAAGTTTACCGGAATGCGTGTTCTCTCAAATCCAGCAAATTCGTCATCGACAAATGTGCGTGTGATTTCCCGCGCACGGTCGGGGCGGAAATTGAAGAAAATAATTCCGTCGCCCGCTTCCACCGGAGCACCGCCATTCACGACAGCCGGCACGACAAATTCATCCAAGATGTCTTCGCTGTAAGACGCTTCCACTGCCGCCGCACCGCTCTGCGCTGCAACACCTTTGCCCAGCGCAATCGCATTGTATGCTTTTTCGACTCGGTCCCAACGGTTGTCACGGTCCATCGCATAATAGCGTCCCATGACAGAAGCGATTCTGCCGCAGCCAATTTCCTGTACTTTTTCTTCCAACTGACGCACATAGCTTAAACCGGAATCCGGCGGTACGTCGCGTCCGTCCAGGAAGCAATGCACATATACCTCTGTAAGCCCTTTTTGTTTTGCCATTTCCAGCAAAGCATACAGATGCGTGTTATGGCTATGCACACCGCCGTCAGACAGCAGTCCCATGATGTGCAGCTTTTGGTTCGATTCTTTGCACTGGTCCATGACACGGGACAGTGCCTCATTTTCAAAAAATGTTTTTTCCGCAATGGCCTTGGTGATTCTTGTCAATTCCTGATAAACCACCCGCCCTGCACCAATATTAGTGTGCCCCACTTCGGAGTTTCCCATCTGCCCATCCGGCAGACCCACGCTCATGCCGCTAGCTTCCAGCGTCGTAAGCGGGCACTCTTTGATATAACGGTCCAGGTTTGGTGTGTTCGCCAACCAGATGGCATTTTTGTCATCCTTCGGTGCAATACCAAACCCGTCCAGTATCATCAGCATCAATGGTTGTTTTGCCATAGTTTTCGCCTTTCTGACCCATCTATTTTATGCGTTCATTTACCATGGAGTCCCGGTAAATTTTCAGCCCGCAAACCCGATGATGGTGGAGAAATCCTCCGCTTTCAGGCTTGCGCCGCCAATCAGTCCGCCGTCAATGTCGCTCTGTGCCAGCAGTCCCTGCGCATTTTTTGCGTTCATGCTGCCGCCATACAAAATCCGCATTTCCTCTGCCACATCTGCGCCATACAGCTCTGCTATTACAGCACGGATAACGCCGCAAACCTCGTTTGCCTGCTCGTCCGTCGCGGTTTTTCCTGTGCCAATTGCCCAAATCGGTTCATAGGCAATGACAACACGTTTTGCATCTTCTTTTTCAATGCCCAGCAGCGCCAGTTTTACCTGCATACGAATCCAGTCAAACGCAATGCCGGTTTCCCGCTGCTCCAAGGATTCTCCGACGCAAACAATGGGCACGATGTTTTCTGCAAGCGCCTTTTTTGTTTTCAGGTTCACGGTGTGATCGGATTCCGCAAAATATTCCCGGCGCTCCGAATGTCCCAGCACCACATGGGTCACGCCCAAGCCCTTCAACATCACAGAGCTGACTTCCCCTGTGAATGCGCCTTTGTCCTCAAAATGCATATTCTGTGCGGCCACTTGTACGCGACTTCCCTGTGCCGCTTCCAGTGCTGCCGGTAAGCAAACAAACGGGGTGCATACCACAACATCACAGGTTGCCTTGTCCGCAGCCGCCTTGATATCCTGAATCAATTTTGCGCCTTCCGCCGGCGTATTGTTCATTTTCCAGTTTCCAGCAATCATTTTTTTGCGCATTGGTCTATTCCTCCAACTTTTATCTTATTTATCCTGTAAGCAAGCGATACCCGGCAATTCCAGCCCTTCCAAAAATTCCAGACTTGCGCCGCCGCCGGTGGAAATGTGAGACATCTTGTCCGCATATCCCAGCTGTTCTACCGCAGCCGCAGAATCACCGCCGCCAATAATGGTAACGGCATCCGCTTCCGCAACCATTTTTGCAACTGCTTCTGTTCCTTTTGCGAAATTCGGCATTTCAAATGCACCCATAGGTCCATTCCATACGATTGTTTTTGCTTCCGCAATCGCTTTGCCAAATTCTTCAATCGCTTTCGGTCCGATGTCCAGCCCTTGCCAGCCATCCGGAATATTCATACCATCTACACATTTTATATTTGCATCGTTGTCAAAAGCATCCGCAATTACGTTTTCTGTCGGCAGCAAGAATTTCACGCCTTTTTCTTCTGCTTTCTTCATCATTTCTTTTGCATAATCCAGACGTTCTTCATCGAGCAAAGAATTTCCAATGGAACCACCCTTCGCTTTCAGGAAGGTATAC
>CBCTHD010000401.1:0-2774 GCA_965146615.1 uncultured Clostridia bacterium | reverse complement strand
TCCGATGAATTTGATGAACAAAAACAACAAATCGGATTATATCATTACCGGTCAGTGGGCCAAAAAAGCGTTTGCTGAAGCCTCCCGTTACGGGGAAGCACGCAAAATCGCTTCCAGTGAAGATCAGGTGTTTAATTACATTCCGAAAGTAGATGCTTCCATGATTCACCAGGACAGCGACTACGTACATATCACAATGAACAACACGATTTATGGAACAAAATATCATACACTGCCGGATACAGGAAATATACCATTGGTGGCAGATATTTCTTCCATGGTGCTGTCGGAGCCCATTGATGTGAGCAAATTCGGTCTGCTTTATGCGGGCGCACAGAAAAATATGGGTCCTGCTGGTGTTACTGCGGTTATCGTGAGAAAAGACCTGATTGGCAATGCGATGGAATTTACGCCGACCATGCTGAAATATGAGACGCATGTAAAAGACCGTTCCATGTACAACACACCCCCGACCTATGCCATTTATATTTGTAAATTGGTGCTGGAATGGGTGAAAAAAATGGGCGGCACTGCTGCATTGAAAGAAATAAATACCGAAAAAGCAAACTTATTATACAGCTATCTGGATGAATCTTCTATGTTCCGTGGAACCGTGGTCAAAGAAGATCGCTCTCTGATGAATGTACCGTTTGTTACGGATTCTGATGAATTGAACCAAAAGTTTATTGCAGAAGCTGCGTCGAAAGGATTCGTCAATCTAAAAGGACACCGCACCGTTGGCGGTATGCGTGCTAGCATTTATAATGCTATGCCGGTTGAAGGCGTAAAAGCGCTGGTTGAATTTATGAAAGACTTTGAAGTGAAAAATAAATAAAAGCAGGTGGATATCTATGTTTCATATTAAAACATTAAATAAAATTGCGGCTTGCGGCACCCAGCAATTTGGCAGTGATTATCAGGTTTCGGATGGAGAAACTAACCCAGACGGAATTGTACTGCGCAGCTTCAACATGCACGAAATGGAATTGCCGTCCAATTTGAAGGCGGTCGCTCGTGCAGGTGCAGGCGTCAATAACATACCAATTGACAAATGCAGTGAAAAAGGCATTGTGGTGTTCAATACGCCGGGCGCAAATGCAAATGCGGTAAAAGAATTGGTGATTGCCGGATTGCTGATGTCTTCCCGTAAGATTACCGACGCGGTAGCTTGGACAAAGACCCTGGATGGGGAAGAAGGCGTTGCGAAGCTGGTAGAAAAAGGAAAGTCTAATTTTGCAGGACCGGAGATCTCCGGAAAGACGCTCGGTGTTATTGGACTCGGTGCAATTGGCGTCATGGTTGCAAACACCGCTTATCATTTAGGTATGAAAGTAATTGGGTATGATCCGTATATTTCCATTAACGCTGCTTGGAATCTGTCTCACCACATTGAGCGTGAAGATGATTTGCAGGCAATGGTAGCAAAATGTGATTATATCACGCTGCATGTGCCGCAAAATGACGCAACAAAAGGCATGATCAATCAAGAAGTTTTGGACGGTGCAAAAGATGGTATCCGCGTATTGAATTTTGCACGCGGTGGATTGGTGGATAACAGCGCTATGGCTGCTGCATTAGAAGCTGGAAAAGTCTCCTGTTATGTAACAGATTTTCCAGATGAAGATGTACTAAAAATGAAAAATGTGGTTGCTATTCCACATCTGGGCGCTTCCACGCCGGAATCGGAGGACAATTGTGCAACAATGGCCTGCAGTCAAATGAAGGATTTTCTGGAAA
Source organism: uncultured Clostridia bacterium (assembly GCA_965146615.1). GTDB lineage: Bacteria > Bacillota > Clostridia > RUG12999 > RUG12999 > JAAWTG01. Next base: position 1,037 of record CBCTHD010000401.1, on the reverse strand, counting down.
ATGGAAATGTTGTCAATTCTGTCAATTTCCCGGAATGTGTTATGCCGCGCAGCGCGAAGGAACGCCTATTTATTGCACATAAAAATGTGCCAAAAATGATGAGTGCTTTCTCGCAGGTGTTTGCTGATAAAGGAATTAATATTGAAAACATGATTAATAAATCCAAGGGCGAGTTAGCGGTAACATTAATTGATACTAATACAAATGTATCGGAAGCGAATATTCAGTCCATTGAAGCTATGGAAGAAATTTTGTCTATCCGTATTATTAAATAAAATGAGACTAAATATTGGCTATCTAGGGAATGATAAATGCGCCCCTTACGAGTTATGTAGGGGGTGTATTTGTTATGTTATGCGGGGAATAACAATAAAAACTCCTCAGATAAAGGAGAGAATAAAGCAAAATGTATGCAATCATTGGACTTGGCAATCCCGGAAGTAAATTTGAGGGGACACGGCATAATATTGGCTTTGATATGCTTGATGCCTTGGCAGAATGCTATCAAATCAAGGTGAAACAAATTAAGTTTAAAGCGCTCTGCGGCGAGGGGATGATACAGGGCGAAAAAGTGATTTTGGTCAAGCCGCAGACCTTCATGAACCTTAGTGGAGAAAGCGTACGCGAAGTAAAAAATTACTATAAATTGAACGATGAGAATATAATAGTAATATATGACGATGTGAGTCTGGACGTGGGGCGTATCCGGATTCGTCCCAAAGGCAGTGATGGGGGACACAATGGTATGAAAAGTATCATTTATCAACTAAATTCCAATGAATTTCCGCGCATCCGTATTGGAATTGGCAATCGTCCTCCGCAAATGGATTTGGCAGATTATGTGCTGGGACATTTTACACAAGAGGAACGAAATCTACTGGGCGATACGCGCAAGCGTGTAGAGTACGTTTTGCCGCTGTTGCTTAAATTTGGCGTATCCTATGCGATGAATGAAGTAAATGGAGGCTATCCCGATGGCAAGATTAACAGGAATCTTAGACCGCCTGGCAGAGTACCAGACGGTCCTTTCGGCCGTG
>CBCTHD010000400.1:0-2777 GCA_965146615.1 uncultured Clostridia bacterium | reverse complement strand
TGCACAGATTGCCCTGGAAATCTTGGACGGGAAAAAGGGACCGAAACGCGATGTGGTATTGCTCAATTCGGCTGTTTGCCTGTACATGGGGCTGAACAACATGACGCTAAAAGAATGTGCTGAATATGCCGCCGAACTGATCGACAGCGGCAAAGCGAAACAAAAACTGAACGATTTTATCACAATGACAAATGAGGTGGGCGCATGATTCTGGATACCATTGCGGCCTCGACACAAAAACGTGTAGCCGCTGCCAAGGAGAAAATCCCGTTTTCTGAAATGCGTGCACAGGCGGAAGCGCTCCCCGTTTCCCCTGATTTCCGGTTTGAACAGGCGCTCAAAGCGGACGGTTTTTCCTTTGTCTGCGAAGTTAAAAAGGCTTCTCCCTCCAAAGGACTTATCGCAAAGGAATTTCCTTATGTGGACATTGCAAAAGAATATGAACAGGCGGGCGCCGCGGCGATTTCCGTTCTGACGGAGCCGGAATTCTTTTTGGGCAGCAACGACTATTTGAAGAAAATCCGCGCAGCAGTCTCCCTCCCCTTGTTGCGTAAAGATTTTACCATTGACCCGTATCAGATTTACGAGGCAAAAGTGATTGGCGGAGACTGCGTGCTGTTGATTTGTGCCCTGTTGGATACCGAAACATTGAAGGAATATCTCGCAATTGCCCACAGTCTTGGGCTTTCCGCCTTGGTGGAAACACACAATGCATCGGAAATTAAATCCGCTCTGGCAGCGGGCGCACGTTTCATTGGTATCAACAACCGGGACTTGAAGACCTTCCATGTGGATGTCAATGCCGCCGCAAATTTACGCTGTTTGGTGCCGCCGGAGGTATTGCTGATTGCAGAAAGCGGCATACAGACAGCGTCGGACATCGCAGCACTGCGGCAGGCGGATATTAGCGCGGCGTTGATTGGTGAAACGCTGATGCGCGCGGCTGATAAAAAGGCAATGATGCGTCAGCTTCTGGGAGGATAAGTCTATGACGAAAGTGAAAATATGCGGTCTGCGGCGCAAAGAAGATATTGACATGGTCAATCTACTGCGCCCGGACTACATCGGATTTGTATTTGCGCCCAGCCGGCGGCAAATCAGTCTTGCACAGGCAAATGACTTGAAACGGCGTTTGCATACAGGCATACAGGCGGTGGGCGTGTTTGTGGACGCGCCGCTGCAGGAGCTGCTGACGGTCTCCCGAAGCGGCAGCATTGACGTCATACAACTGCACGGTCATGAAACAGAAGCGGATATACTGGCATTAAAAGAACAATGCAGTCTTCCCGTTATCAAAGCGGTTCGGGTACAGTCCGCCGCCCAAATTCAGCAGTACAGCGCATTTCCCTGCGATTATCTGCTGCTGGACACTTTCACCCCGGGACAGATGGGCGGCAGCGGAACCACATTTGACTGGTCGATGATTCCCGCTATTTCCAAGCCCTATTTCTTGGCGGGTGGTTTATCGCCGGAAAATGTCGGAGATATCTTCCCGCGGCTTTCTCCTTATGCGATAGATGTATCCAGTGGTGTGGAAACAAATGGCGTGAAAGATTACAACAAATTGAAAAAATTTATGGATAAAGTGAAGGAAGGAGATTCCTATGAACAACGGTAGATTTGGCGCATATGGCGGACAGTACATTCCGGAAACCCTGATGAATGCCGTCATTGAGCTGGAAGAAGCATATAACCACTATAAAGATGATCCCGATTTTTGTGCGGAATTGGACGACTTACTCAAAAATTATGCGGGCCGCCCCTCCCTGCTCTACTATGCAGAAAAAATGACACGCGATCTCGGTGGTGCGAAAATATATTTGAAACGGGAAGATTTAAACCATACCGGCTCCCATAAAATCAATAATGTATTGGGACAGGTACTGCTTGCCAAAAAGATGGGCAAAACCCGTGTCATTGCAGAAACAGGCGCGGGACAACACGGCGTAGCGACTGCAACAGCCGCGGCTTTGATGGACATGGAATGTGAAGTGTTTATGGGCAAGGAGGATACAGACCGTCAGGCGCTCAATGTTTTCCGTATGGAATTGCTGGGCGCAAAGGTGCATCCCGTCACCAGCGGCACACAAACCTTGAAGGACGCAGTCAACGAGACGCTGCGCGAATGGACGGCGCGTATTTCAGACACACATTATGTGCTGGGATCCGTCATGGGTCCTCACCCGTTTCCGCTCATTGTACGCGATTTTCAGAAAATTATCGGGAAAGAAATCAAAGAGCAGCTTCTTGCAGCAGAAGGACGGCTGCCCAGTGCTGTTATCGCCTGTGTCGGCGGCGGCAGCAACGCGATGGGCGCGTTTTATGAATTTATTGAAGACAAAGATGTGAAACTGATTGGCTGTGAAGCGGCGGGAAAAGGTGTAGATACGCCGCAAAACGCCGCCACACTGGCAAATGGCAGCGTCGGTATTTTCCATGGCATGAAATCCTATTTTTGCCAGGACAGCGACGGACAAATCGCTCCGGTTTATTCCATTTCCGCCGGGCTGGATTATCCCGGAATTGGACCGGAACACGCGATGCTGTTTGAAACCGGTCGCGCCAAGTATATTCCCATCACCGATGAAGAAGCGGTATCCGCCTTTGAATATTTATCACGTACGGAGGGTATTATTCCCGCAATTGAAAGCGCACATGCTGTCGCCTATGCGCGTAAGTTAGCGCCCACCATGCGCCCCGATGAAATTATTGTGGTGAATGTGTCAGGACGCGGTGACAAAGACGTTGCGGCAATCGCACGTTACAGAGGGGTGAAT
>CBCTHD010000399.1:0-2778 GCA_965146615.1 uncultured Clostridia bacterium | reverse complement strand
AAGAATAGCTTACCAGATGTAAACACCTCTACATCACGCGTCACAACAAATAATTTCGCTTTCTTCGACGGCGGAACATTTTTTTCTGCCCGCGCATTGCGTACCGCTTTGATTGCCTGTTGAATTAACATCATGTTTTGGCTCTCCTGCGGATAGCTTGCCGTTTCTTTCGGCCACGGCGCGCGCACAATCGTCTCTCCGTTATGCGGTAGATGCTGCCAAATTTCTTCCGTAATAAATGGCATGAAAGGATGCAGCAACTCCAGTGTACGGGAAAGTACATATGCCAGCACTTTCTTTGCCGCAACGGTGGAATCGCCCTGTGCATCATACAGGCGCGGTTTCACCAGTTCAATGTACCAATCGCAGAATTCGTCCCAAATGAAATCATACAGCTTTTGTACAGCTACACCCATTTCAAAGTGATCCAGATTTTCGCTCACTTCACGAATAACGGTATTTAGCCGCGTCAAAATCCATTTATCCTCCATGCACAAATGCGCTTCTTCCGGCAGTTCATCTGTTTCATGGTCAATATTCATCAGCACAAATCGCGCCGCATTCCACAGCTTGTTGGCAAAATTCCGGCTAGCTTCCACGCGTTCCGTATAGAACCGCATATCATTTCCGGGAGAGTTACCCGTCGCCAACGTAAAGCGGAGTGCATCTGCACCGTATTGGTCGATAATTTCCAGCGGGTCGATTCCATTTCCCAGTGATTTGGACATTTTGCGTCCCTGGCTGTCGCGTACCAACCCGTGAATGAACACATGACGGAATGGCACCTCTTTCATATGCTCCATACCGGAGAAAATCATTCTGGCAACCCAGAAGAAAATAATATCGTAAGCTGTCACCAGCACACTGGTTGGATAAAATTTTTCCAACTCCGGCGTTTTTTCCGGCCAGCCCATTGTAGAAAACGGCCACAGCGCGGAACTGAACCAAGTATCCAGTACGTCCTCATCCTGCTTCATAGCGCCGCCACATTTGGGGCAGACAGTCACGTCTTCTTTGGCAACCACCATCTCGCCGCAGTCCTGGCAATAATAAGCCGGAATTCGATGCCCCCACCAAAGCTGGCGGGAAATACACCAGTCAAAAACGTTCTCCATCCAGTTCATATAGATTTTACTGAACCGCTCCGGTACAAATTGCACTTCTTTGTCCTGTACAACGCGAATCGCTTCTTTTGCCAAGGGTTTCATTTTCACGAACCATTGGTCGCTTGTCAGAGGTTCCACCACAGTGCCGCAACGGTAACACTGCCCAACATTATGTTTGTGGTCTTCTATTTTCAGCAGAAAACCTTCCGCTTCCAAATCCGCAACGATGGCTTTTCTTGCTTCATAGCGGTCCATTCCCTGGTATTTTCCGCCATATTCATTGATTGTCGCATCATCATTCATAACGCGAATTACAGGCAAATCATGGCGTTTTCCTACTTCAAAGTCATTCGGGTCATGCGCAGGTGTGATTTTCACTGCCCCTGTTCCAAAGTCCTTTTCCACATATTCATCTGCTACAATCGGGATTTCGCGTCCAACCAGCGGCAAAATCAAGGTTTTTCCTACTAAATGCGTATACCGTTCATCCTCAGGGTGAACCGCTACGGCAGTATCGCCCAACATGGTTTCCGGACGGGTCGTTGCAATCGTTAAATATTCGTCGCTGTCCTTCACCTGATATTTGATATGCCAAAAATGACCGTCATGCTCTTCATATTCCACTTCCGCATCGGACAGCGCTGTCGTACAACTGGGACACCAGTTAATGATACGATTTCCTTTGTAAATCAACCCTTTTTCATATAGATTGACGAACACTTCTTTGACTGCTTTGGAGCAACCTTCATCCATGGTGAACCGTTCGCGCGACCAATCGCAGGAACACCCAATTTTTCGAAGTTGTTTGGTGATTCGCGAACCAAATTTATGCTTCCAATCCCATACGCGTTCCAAAAATGCGTCCCGTCCCAAATCGTATCGGGTGAGTCCTTCCTTCACGCGCAGTTCTTCTTCCACTTTAATCTGTGTCGCAATACCTGCATGATCCGTTCCCGGCACCCACAGCGTCTCATAGCCCGCCATACGTTTATATCGAATCAGAATATCCTGCATGGTCTCATCCAGTGCATGACCCATATGCAGTTGTCCTGTCACATTTGGAGGCGGAATTACAATAGAAAACGGCTCTTTTTCGCTAGCAGCATCCGCTTTAAAATATCCGTTTTCTTCCCAGTTTTTATAAATACGGTCCTCAAATTTTGAGGGATCATATGTTTTTTCAAGTTCGCTTTTGTGCATTGGTTACCAATTCCTTCCTTTGTGTTCAATTAAACCCGCCTTTGACAAACAGTGTCAGCATTCCCGCCACGCTGCAAATCACACCAATCCCTTTTATGATATACTGTGTGATTTCCGAAGTCTCCGCTTTTTTGACAAGAGAGACAATCCACGGCACTATATAAATCAGCGCCACGCCGACAAAGGCCATAATCAAGCAGAAGACAAATAAATTGTTCATATTGTTTCCTCCCTCGTTTCCCGCTAACTGCAACGGAAAAATAGTTCTTTGTAATTTGTATACATCTTAATTAATATTATCACAAGTTCCCTATCTTTGTCAATCATTTTTCGCCTTTAGAATCATTTCTTATATTGCATATTTTTTTCTTTCCAACTCATACTATAGACGGAATTTCAAATTTAGGAAAGGACGGAATACCTCTTATGAAATCAAAACTTTCAATATGGCTGCTTGTGAGTGTCCTGTGTG
>CBCTHD010000398.1:0-2784 GCA_965146615.1 uncultured Clostridia bacterium | reverse complement strand
GGTCCCAGTGCGCTGAGACGTCTTTTGTGTGTCAGCTCGCCCAACGGATTAATTTGGTCCATAAACTGCGACAACTGGGAACTTCCAAAAAATTCTTTAATTGTTGCCACAACAGGACGAATATTTATCAGGTTCTGCGGGGAAGCTACATCTAAATCCTGAATGGTCATGCGTTCTCGTACCACACGTTCCATTCTCGCCAAGCCGACCCGGAACTGGTTTTGCAACAGTTCCCCTACGCTGCGTAGGCGGCGGTTACCCAAATGGTCAATATCATCTACATTGCCGACCCCCATGTCCAGCGCTGATACATAATTGATGGACGCCATGATGTCGTCAATGGTTATATGCTTCGGAACAAGCTCATCCTGACTGAGTTTCAACGCTGTCCGTATTTCTTCTTCCGTTTTATTTTTTTCCAAGATTTCTTTCAACAGCGGCTGATAAACCCGCTCGGTAATTTCCAAATCGCTGACGTCGAAGTCCAACACATGAGATAGACTCACCGTGTTGTTGGAAAGAACCATCACTTCTTTGTCGTCAACTTTCAGCACCACACGCGTTACACCTGCATCCGCAATTTTCTGTGCAACTTCCCGTGTAATCACATCGTCCGTTCCCGCCAGTATTTCCCCACTGTATTCATCAATGACAGGTTGTGCCGGTTTAAATCCAACAATACGCGGATTCATGCACAGTTTTTTATTCACTTTGTAACGTCCGACGCGTGCAAAATCATACCGTCTGTCATCAAAGAACATATTGTTAATCAATGTTTTGGCGCTGTCAACTGTCGGCGGCTCGCCTGGACGCACTTTTTTATAAATTTCAATCAGCGCTTCCGATTCATTGGTCACGCTATCTTTTTCCATGGTCGCAACAATCTTGGGATCGTCACCAAACAGTTCCAAAATCTGCGCATCTGTTTCAATTCCCAACGCACGGATTAAGGTTGTAACCGGCATTTTTCTTGTTTTATCCAGACGCACAGAGAAAATATCATTGGAATCCGTTTCATATTCCAGCCATGCACCACGGTTTGGAATCACAGTTGATGCATACAGTTTTTTTCCGCCGCGGTCATGTTCATAGGAATAATACATACCTGGCGAACGCACCAGTTGACTGACAATAACGCGCTCCGCCCCGTTGATAATAAACGTTCCCTGGTCTGTCATCAACGGAAAATCTCCCATGAAAATTTCCTGTTCTTTGATTTCTCCCGTCTCACGGTTAATCAAACGCACCTTTACCCTAAGCGCTACTGCATAAGTTGCATCGCGTTCTTTACACTCCGCTATATCGTATTTCGGCGTTGTATCGAAATAATAATCATAAAACTCCAGACTCAAATTACCAGAGTGGTCTGTGATCGGGGATACGTCGTGAAACACCTCCCTTAGCCCTTGCTTCAAAAACCAATCGTAGGAATTTTTTTGAATCTCAATCAAATTCGGCATTTCCAACGCTTCATTGATTTTTGAAAAACTCATTCTAGTCGTCTTCCCAAATTGAACCGGACTAGGTCGTTGCATGAAAAATCACCTCATTAATAACAGATAAGTACTATCTGCCTATTTGACAAAAAACCTTCTTGTGTTACCTTTTCATCTACCTTTGTTATAAAAGTCTTCCAGCACTTCCATTTTCCCATTTGGCATCCATATGTTACCAATTGCAAAATAACCTTCTAAATATTATCGCCTGCTATTGATTTTTTTATTCATATGTGTTATACTAATAGAAAAGATGGAAGTTTATGTGCTTAGAGACATATATAGCATTATATCATTATATCACAGCTACCCCTTCAAGTCAAGGGCTGAATTATACTGAATTTTTATTTTTTATGCATAAATTTTGTTCATTCAGCCAAATTGTGAACAAATTGTAAATTTTGTAAAAACCACTTTCTTTTTATTTACAATTGTGTTATACTAAGATGTGTGTTGATATTGACGTACAACATAGGACTACTTCTATTGATTGATAGTAAATATACACCCCACAATTGCCCGGCATACAGAACTTTCTGTATGACCGGGCTTCCCCCTTTTTTGAGGGAAATTTTATGGGGCTTTTGATATTGTCACCGAAAGATATGCCAATGCGCACTCAATCGAATCGTGATGCATCACTTGGCTTTTAACAGTAAAGCCTTCTCCTGCAAAACATAGCAAGAGAAGGCTTATTTTTGCTATCTGCCTCGGTGCTTTTCTTTCTTTTGCTGTTGTTTGCGTAAAAACAGCGCTTCTTTTTCCACTTTCCTGCGTCTGCGCATGTCCGCTTTGCGCCGCATTTTTCTTTCCTGCTGCTGACACTTCAACACCTGCTGGGCTTTTGTTCCTATGCCGCGCTCCTGTAGCTGCCGCGCAATTTCCCGCTTCATGCGTTTGGGGTTTATTTTAACCTTCTCCCGCCCGCAATCTTCCACCTGCGAGCTGAACCGCAGTTTTTTGTGCAGCAAAATATCCAGCACTTCATAATCCTTTGGCTCTGCGCCGAACGTTATTTTGCTCACCTCCAGCTTGCCTTCCGCTCTCCGTTCATAAACGCCAACCCAAAACGGCGTCTCGAAGTAAACCGTCAGCTTTACTGATACCTGTTCCATTGTTTTTGCCTCCTTATAAAATTACAGTAAAGAAGGGACAACCAAGGAGGCAGGTTACTGACGGCACATGCGCCGCGCCCGGACTACCAACCGGGACCGTGTTTTTATCTTTGCTTTTTCACCATATGCTATTGCGGATCGGGAATCATAGAAGAAACATCATAGGCAATTCC
>CBCTHD010000397.1:0-2801 GCA_965146615.1 uncultured Clostridia bacterium | reverse complement strand
TAGACTATTGGCGGAAGCAATAAAACGCGTGCGGCGGGACGCATTTGTCCCGCCGAAACAATGTTACAACAGAGCTGTTTTCGTAAATTGATATATTTATAAAAAGGGGCTTCCTTTTTGTTTGAAATTGTGGTATAATAAAAAATAGTGTTTGATGAACGGTTTCTACAAGAGTTGCAAGTACCCAAAAGAAAACACCGCGGAAAATCTGTCAGGCTGTGCGCTTTGAGGAATGGTGTTTTCTTTCTTTGTGTCTGCGTTTTTTTGGTCGGAACATGCGGACAAATATCATACATAACATACATAAACCTTTTGCAAACGAGCAATGTAAGGTTCAATGTTGTTTGGGTAAAACAAATTATGAAGAAAGGACTAGGTGAGAACTTGGCAAAAAAATCAAAAATAAAAGTGATTCCGCTGGGAGGCCTCAACGAGATTGGAAAAAACATGTATTTGTTCGAATACGAAAACGAAATTCTCGTGGTAGATGCCGGTCTGGCGTTTCCGGATGAGGAAATGTTTGGGGTCGATTTGGTGATTCCCGACATTACCTATTTGGAGAAAAATAAAGATAAAGTGAAAGGGATTGTGCTGACCCACGGTCATGAGGATCATATCGGCGCACTGCCCTATGTCCTGAAAAAGTTAGATGTCCCGGTGTATGGAACGCGGTTCACCATTGGATTGGTGGAAAATAAATTGAAAGAGCATAACCTGTTGGGCAAGGTGAAACTGAGCCGTGTGCGGCAGGGCGATAAGGTGAAGCTAGGGCGGTTTATCGTGGAATTTATTCACTCAAACCATTCCATTGTAGATGCGGTCATTCTAGCGATTCACACGCCGGAAGGTGTGATTGTCCATACCGGGGATTTTAAAATTGACTGCACGCCCATTGACGGACCGATGATTGATCTGGCGCGCTTGGGCGAGTTGGGGAAAAAAGGCGTGCTGGCACTGCTCAGCGATTCTACCAATGTGGAGCGTCCGGGCTATACCATGAGCGAAAGAATTGTAGGGGAAACCTTTGAAGAAATTTTTCAGAAGGCAAAAACGCAACGAATTATTGTAGCGACATTTGCTTCCAACGTCCACCGCGTGCAGCAAATCATTAATGCTGCCGTCAAACACAACCGGAAAGTAGCGGTTTCGGGGAGAAGCATGGAGAATGTGGTAGAAGTTGCCACAACGCTTGGATATATGGACATTCCGCAGGGGACGCTTGTTGAACTCGACCAAATCGATAAGTATCCGCCGCACAAACTTGTGATTTGTACGACCGGCAGCCAAGGGGAACCCATGGCGGCGCTGTCGCGCATGGCGATGAGCGACCACCGACAGGTGGAAATCGGCAAAGGGGACTTGGTTGTTATTTCGGCAAGTCCCATCCCGGGAAATGAAAAATCCATCGCAAAGGTGATAGACGAACTGTTCAAACACGGCGCAGATGTACTGTATAAGAGTCTGGCGGATATTCACGTTTCGGGTCATGCTTGCCAGGAAGAATTGAAAATCATGATGGGTGTTACCAAACCGAAATATTTTATTCCGGTACACGGCGATTATCGCTATTTGGTACAACATGCAAAATTGGCGTATAAAATGGGGATTCCACAGGACAATGTTTTTGTGATGGAAAACGGAAAAGTATTGGAAATAAGCAAAAACGAAGCAAAGATTGCAGGCTCTGTGCCCAGTGGGAAAGTGCTGGTAGACGGATTGGGCGTCGGCGACGTAGGAAACATTGTGCTGCGTGACCGTAAGCACCTGTCCCAGGATGGCATTATTGTGGTTGTGGTTACCATTGATGGTAAAACCAAAGAAGTCGTTGCAGGACCGGACATTATCTCGCGCGGCTTTGTCTATGTACGCGAGGCAGAGGGACTGATGGAAGAGGTCAAGCAAGTCGCACAGGATTCTCTCGCAACTTGTAAAAACAATAAGACGACGGATTGGACATCCATTAAAAACACGGTAAAAAGCCATTTGACATCTTATTTGTTCCAGAAAACAAAACGTCGGCCGATGATATTGCCGGTGATTATGGAAGTATAAATCCAAAAATGTGCATAGGGTAGCATTTTAAGGCTGTTGCGCGAAGGAAATAGGTCGCAAGATAGGGGGAATTTTTGTTCCGAAAAAACGCCATATCTTGCGCTTCTAACCTTAGTGGGACAGCCTCTTTTGGTATCAGGAAAACCATGCCGCTTAACTGGGATACTTTTGTTTTTTTTATAGATTTATCAATTTATAAGGAAAATCATGAATACCTTTTTTGTAAGTGCACAAACTTTAGACAAGTTATGCACAAGAAAAACGGCTAAAATTGAGTTATTCACAGAGTTATCCACAGGGTGTGGATAATTTGAAGTAAAAAATACAATGGTAAATGTAAGAAAATAATTTACATAACTCGAAGTTTGTAAACTTTCTGTAACAAAACTGGGTGGTAAAAGCCTAGAATCCATAGTTATCCACGAAGTTATCCACACTTTCCACGTTATTATTGCACAGCGAAGTGGATACTGTGGAAATACAAAAATTTTTGGAAAATTTCAAATTTCTCTTGCTATTTAAACCATTTTATTATACAATAATAGATAAGTATAATGATGAAAGAATGAAGAACAAAAGATAACTGGAGGTAAAAACATGATTTCAGCTGGAGATTTCAGAAATGGTGTGACATTTGAACTGGATGGCAACGTTTTTCAGGTTGTGAACTTTCAGCATGTAAAGCCCGGGAAAGGGGCTGCGTTTGTCAGAACCAAAATTAAAAATGTCATTACAGGGGCGGTCGTAGA
>CBCTHD010000396.1:0-2801 GCA_965146615.1 uncultured Clostridia bacterium | reverse complement strand
AAAGAATTCGGCGATCAATATGACATCGTCGTACTGGACGCGGACTTGTCCAAATCCACCAAAACAGACGGCTTCAAAAAGGCGTATCCCGACCGGTTCGTCAACGTGGGAATCGCGGAAGCAAATATGATGTCCACTGCGGCGGGGATTGCCAGCTGCGGCAAAACCGTATTTGCAAGTTCTTTTGCGATTTTTGCAGCGGGACGCGCGTTTGAACAAGTGCGCAATTCTATTTGCTATCCCAATTTGAACGTAAAAATCGGCGCCACACACGCTGGAATTTCTGTTGGTGAGGACGGCGGAAGCCATCAGGCAATTGAAGACATTTCCCTCATGCGTACCCTTCCCAACATGACGGTGATCAATCCCGCGGACAGTGTGGAAGCGCGCGCGGCAGTGGAAGCGGCAATTCAGCACGACGGTCCTGTCTATCTTCGCTTTGGACGGCTGGCAACGCCTGTGATTTATGACGCATCGGATTATACCTTTGAACTGGGCAAGGGCAAACAACTGCGCGGGGGCAATGATGTAACCATTATCGCAACCGGGCTGATGGTGCCGGAAGCGCTGGATGCAGCGGACGCGCTGGCAGCAGAAGGTATTCAGGCGCGCGTGATTGATATACATACCATCAAACCAATTGACAAGGAAATTATCATCAAAGCGGCGCAGGAAACGCCGCTGATTGTCACCGCGGAAGAACATTCCATCATCGGCGGGCTGGGTAGCGCTGTTGCGGAAGTGCTCTGTGAAAACGCTCCGGCTAGACTGGTGCGCATTGGGATACAGGATGAATTTGGACATTCCGGCGATCCGTACGTTCTATTAAAAGAATATGGATTGTCGGCGGAAAATATTGTCCGTCAGGTAAAACAGCATTTATAAGAGCGTATTATTGGGAATATACAGAAACTGTAAAAAAGCATTGGTTGCATGAAATTCACAACCAATGCTTTTTTGACTTTGTGTCCGCTGCGTTATTTTTCTAACAATTCTCCCACAACGGGACCGATGACGTCCGCCATGCGAATCATTCCCAAATCGTTCGGGTGACAGCCGTCTACGGTGCAGGAATCGCTGTACATTTCCCGGAACAGTGATTCCCCGTCGATAAACCGCATCCGCTTGTCTCCGGCATCAAGATACTGTTGATAGACACTTCGTACAATTTCTCTGCGTCTGATGTCCGCGGGGTTGTCCGTGTGAATATTCGGTCTGCTGACCAGCACAATGGGAAGCTGCGGCTGCGCTTTGCGCACTGCCGCGACCAGCGGCTTCAGAGTGTTTTCCAGATGTTCCACACTGGGGGCATTGTGGTCATAGTCACACACAAAGACGGACATATTCAATGTAGAAAGATACTCCGCCATCGCAGGCTCTCCTTTAGCGTTACCCGAAAACCCAAGGTTGATAAAATCACAGTCGTAGCGGCGGGAAATCACAGCTGGGTACGCATTGCCCGGCCGGGAAGCGCAGCCGCCTTGTGTGATGGACGAGCCATAGTACACCACCGGTGTATCCCAACGGTATGGCGTGCCGCTCTCCACATGCGCCCCTTTTTCCACGCCGATTTCTAAACAGTCTACGGCATTGTACAGCGGGAAATACAGGGTAAACGAACGCATATTTCCCTCCGGAAATATCACTTCCGAGAGATAGCCCGACTCCATATCCACCGGCGGCACAAAGGTATGTATATAAATGGTCTGACCGCCTATGGTTTCGTACAGGTCAAAACCGCTGGTTCCCGTAAGCGGCATGTGGGAAAGCCGGCAAATGGACGGCATGGCAGCCCGTATCACAATGCGGCGGGAATTGGTCATAAAACGGACCCTCCCCCCGGAAGTATTCCGGTTTAAGTCCGCTACCCCCGGACTGACCGTTTGTGCGACGCTGTCAGGCATACGGCAGAACGGTTCCATGCTTTGCGGCTGATACAATCCATACACCTGAAACGGCGCCTTTTGCACGTTTTGAAATACAATATCCTGCAAATTTTCCGCCTGAGATACCTTTAAATTCGGGTCAATTGCCGCAATATCAATCTTTTTTGCCGCATTCTCCCGAACCCGCTTTTGTTCTTCGCTCATAGAACGACTCCCTCCCTATATTGCTTCCTGCTTTCGTCTATATCTGCTTGCATATTATTTTATACAAATTTTATGAAAAAGTAAATACTTTTTATCAAAATAGGCGGAGATGAATGAAAAAGATAGCTCTTTCGGAAGCTGCACCTTTCAGCAGATCAGGGGCGTTCTTGTGATTCCCGGGTCCGCGTAACGTTAAATTTTCGTTCAAAAGAAACGAAAAAATTGTTTTATGTCTTGACAAATAAAACTTCTATGGTATAATAAAACTGTTGTGGTCAATATGCAAAGGTGGCGGAACCGGCAGACGCGCACGTTTGAGGGGCGTGTGGAGCGATCCATGGGGGTTCAAGTCCCCTCCTTTGCACCATACCGAGTGTTCTTACAGAACCTGAGAGGTTTTGAAAGGCACTCGGTTTTTTATTTGCCTTTTAGTTTGCACAGGCGGCATAATCATACTGTGTAGCAAGTTTCGTTAAACGCCTGATTTCACCAAGTACAATCTTTTCCAAAAAATCAACCTGTATATAATGGATAGAATTACAGGTTTTACGATTCCCCTTGTTATATTCGCCAGCATATCCCCGCTTACGACAACATCTTTTCCGCAGATATGGAAAATATGGTCTGCATGGAAATAGTCATCCTGTACCGTCAATTCGTAAAGTTCCTTTTCTGAAAGATTATCAAGGGACTTTTCTTTTGCCGCAGCCT
>CBCTHD010000395.1:0-2811 GCA_965146615.1 uncultured Clostridia bacterium | reverse complement strand
AAAGGCTGATAGGAGGTAACGTCGAACAACCCGATTTCCTCTAACCCATCTTCTGTACAGTGCGGACATGTATAACCCCATGTTTTTATATGCTCTATAATCATTTGCGGCTCTTACACCTGCCTTGTCATTTACTTCAAAAATGTCTTTCTTCGGGCTTAGACATTCTCTTTTTTCTTCGCACCTAATTTTGATTCCGTTCCTTTGATGAGCCGTTTGATGTTTTCCTTATGGCGAAGGATTGCCAGCAATCCTATGGCTATCGCAAAAACCAAATAAGGAATATTATCGTGGTGCCAAATGGCTACCGCCGTCGGAAACGCTACCGCCGCCGCTATAGATCCTACGGAGACATACCGTGTAATCAGCATAACCAAAATGGCAAACACAAAAACGCAAATCCCAATCAATGGGTCAATCATCAAAATCACAGCAGCCGACGTTGCAATGCCTTTCCCGCCTTTAAAACCAAAATACAACGGGTAATTGTGCCCTAACACCACCAAAAACGCCGCTGCCAAAACAGCAATAGAATTATCAACCTGCAACAAAAAGGCAATCAACCGCGCCAGTAATACCGCCACAACGCCCTTTAAAATATCCCCGACAAATACCAGCGCCGCCGCCTTTGCACCAATCGTTCTAAGCGTGTTGGTAGTGCCAGCGTTTCCGCTGCCATGCTGTCGAATATCCGTTACGCCAAACAGCTTTCCCACCAATATGGAGCTATTGATACTTCCCAGTAGGTACGCAACAATACCAGCAATTACCGCCGCAATATAAATCATAGGCTTTTACTTCCTTCCAATTGTCAATATGTACATAATTTCTTTTCCAAAGTCCGAAAAATGATGGTTAGGATAAATGTCATCGCCAGATAAAAAACGGCTGCTACCGCATACGGCATCGGACTTGCTAATGTATTGACCATTTTCTTTGTGGTCAACATCAGATCTGCCAAGCTGACAATGCTCACCAGCGACGTATCCTTCACCAGCGTAATGGTTTCGTTGCTGACTGGCGGCAGAACAATACGTACCATTTGCGGAATAATAATTCTGCCCATAGTCTGCCGTTTTGTAAACCCAAGCGCTTTAGCACCTTCATATTGACCCTTATCAATCGCACCGATACCGGACCGGAAAATTTCTGCGAAATATGCCGCATAATTCAGCACAAACGCCACCGCCGCCGAAAAAAAGTTATCCAATCGAATCCCGATATACGGTAACACAAAATAGATAAAAAAGATTTGCAGCAAAAGCGGTGTCCCACGAACCACCCAGATATAAAATCCGGCTACCATCTGCAGCAATTTTATCTTTGACACCCGTACCAGTGCTATTAAAAATCCCAGCGGTATGGAAAACACCAAGGTCACCCAGAATAGATTTAACGTGACTGGAAGACCTTCCATCAATGCCGGTAAAATTTTCGCAAATACATCAAAAAAATTCACAGTCCGTTTCTCCTAACCGTCTTTTTAGACTTCATGCGTACAGGAAGGATACCGTCCTCCGACAGTATCCTCCGTACCTGTTATTCCGCCTGTTGATTTGCTTCCTGTTTGGAAATATTATAGCGAACCACTGTTTCGTCCGCAACCACTGCGTCTATCCGCCCGATCTTCAAATCCATGAGTGCGGTCAACATGGTATCGTATTCCTGAATATTTTCTTCTCCAATCTCTGCAAATATTGCATCTTTCTCCATACTTTCCAGCGCACTGCTGCCCGCCTGTACACCGATTTTCTTTCCTGCCAGGTCCGCTTTGGATGTTATTTCGCTTCCCTGCATCACAGCAATCGCCTGCGTATTATCCAAATAGGAGGCAGAGAACAACATTTGTTCCTGTCTCTCCGGTGTAACGGTCAGACCATTCCAGATAATATCAATTTTCTTTGTATCCAGCGACGCCTCTTTTGTGTTCCAATCAATCGGCTCAAGCTGCAATTCTACACCTAAGCGTTTCGCCACTTCTTGCGCTAAGTCAACGTCAACACCAACAATCTCATTGGTATCTTCGTCGCGGAATCCCATCGGCGGTACTGCATCATCCAGACCCATTATGATAGTGCCTTTGGACTTGATATATTCCCAAGAGTCATCCGATGCCGGTTCTTCCACTTTTTCGATTGTCTTTTTGAAATCTTCATTGAACCACTTTTGCATAATCGTGTCGATTGTTCCGTCTTCCTGCATTTCATACAGCGCATTTTGCACTTCATTCCGGAAGGCAACATCCTCTTTTCGGAAGCCAACTGCATATTCTTCTTCTCCGAAATTGTCTGTCAAAACCTCATACTGCTGATCATTCTGCACACCGCAGCCCGTCACGCCAACCACCAGCAATACTGTCGCCAACAGTGCTCCCACCCATTTTTTCATCTTTTTTTGCCCCTTTCGCTTTTAATATAATAATGAGATAACCTCATCTTCCCCATATCCGGCATCAAGCAATGGTTCCAAAAAATCTTTTGCAAATTCCGGTATAAAATACTTTAAATATTCGCAATCGCCATCAATTTTAAATTCGCCAAGCGCTGCCGGAATCAGGAACGTATCCCCTTTGTCCACTTCTATTTCTCCACCATTCCAACGCAGCACAGCATTGCCGGAAGTAAAAAATAAAATATGAAAGCTGCGTCCATCTGTTTTTTCCGGCACAATTCCATCTACTTCCACCTTTTCCGCACCAAAATAACGACAGCAGCATAATTTATAACGGGTATACTCCTCCGTTTCAATGGGAAGTCCCACTACCTTTTCTTCCCCCAAAGAGGAATCCAACTCGCTCACTTCAATAATATC
>CBCTHD010000394.1:0-2821 GCA_965146615.1 uncultured Clostridia bacterium | reverse complement strand
CGTTTTTGATTTTCTGCCCACCACAACGCTTTCAATTACCAAATCCGGCGTTTTTAATTTTCGGCGCAGCATTGCCGTGTTGTTGCGAATATTCTCCACAAAGCCTTCCCGTGGTCCGCGCAACACCTCTTCGCCACTTGGTTCCGAAATACCGCGCCTGTCAAATCCTTTGGATTCAATGATGTATCCTTCCCGGTCGCCATCTATTAAAAGACCGGTATTGGGCGCCAAAATGGACTGCACGAATGTTTCCAGCGTGCTTAAGCTTTTATATTCCGCAACATTCATTCGCCGCTGTGGCGGCAAGGATAAATTACCGCTCATCATGGGACGCACTGCATCCCGGTCCACCAAATCGCGGCTAATCAGTCCATCGACATAAACCAGCGCTGCCTTCGTGCTGCCGGCGTCAAATCGGTGAATAACAATATCTGAACTGCCCGCAAACAACTCTTTAAGTTTTTTTAAATTTTCCTCCAAATGTTCACTGATACCGTTCTCCTGCAATTGTTCTTCATGTGTCTGCGGGGGAATTCGTCTGCTCCATAAACCGTGCCAACGTATATTCATTTGCAGCGCCTCCCTTCTATCTTAAAATCCAATACAATTATTTTTTCCATTTTTTCCATGGTTTATACATTGTTCTAAGAAGGGATGTCACTATAACTCTGTCAAACGACCACCAAAAGCAAATACCTGCCTTTGCGGGTCGTTGTTGTTAATATGGTTTCGCCATACCCTTTTATTGCAGAGGTTCTTCCGCCTTTTACTCTGTTATCTGTGCCAAGGATGAATCAATCCATGCGTCAATAGTTCATAATGGGGTTGTCAATTTACATCGTTAGCGTAAAATCCTATATCGTGTTGTCCGATATCACACGGCCTGCAAAAGCATCACAAACCGCTATCGCTAAAATGAGTAAGATGGAATCTATCTTTTTCCTTTTAAATCTACCTATATTATTGATATGCTTTTGTATATATTTCTACGCAGTCTTGAACCGTAAGCTGATACCTATCGCAAAGGAATAGACCACCCATTGTATCCATTGCATTTCTTGCCATTTTTTCAAATTCATCGGGCGTTATGCCATAATCGGACATTTTCAAATTGTCAACGCCGCATTCTTTTTGCAGTTGTTCCAATGCAACAACAAAATCCGTTGGCTGGGAGGCATCTTGCTTGCCGAGCATTTTTGCAAGCTCAATGAATCTTTCGTCGCATTGATGCTGTTCTATAAAAAATGAGAAATAGGACCGGCTCAGCATAATGAGTCCTGCTCCATGCGGTAACTCCTGGTGGTATGCGCTCATGGCATGTTCGAGCGAATGTTGGCTTGAGGTAGAGCCAACACACATTTCAATACCCGATAGATAGTTTGCGAAAGCAACGTGTTCCCTCGCCTCCATATCGCTCCCATCCCGGACAGCTTTTGCAAGATATTTACCGATATTCTCAATCGCGGTTCGACCAACCATGTCGCTCATAAGGTTTGCCATTTTGGAAATATATCCTTCAACGCTGTGAAATAGTGCGTCAAATCCTTGAAACGCTGTAAATTTTGGCGGCACACTTTTCATCAATTCCGGGTCAACAATTGCCAACTGTGGGAACAGTAAAGGGTCAACCAGTCCTGTCTTTTCTTTCGTTTGAGCGTTGGTAATAACGCCGCCCGGATCCGTTTCCGAACCGGTTCCCGCCGTGGTGGTAATTGCCACAATCGGAAGCGGCATATTCTGAATTTCTTTACCTTTCCCCGTCCCCGATTTAATGTAATCCCATAAATCACCGTCATTCGTCGCCACGACAGAAATTGCCTTTGAGGCGTCCATCACGCTGCCGCCGCCGAGCGCTACGATAAAATCGCATCCGTTCGCGCGGGCAAAAGCGCCGCCCTCCATAACCGTGTCTCTTAATGGGTTTGGCTGTATTTTATCAAACACCTTCGCTTCAACATGCGCCAGCCGAAGCTGTTCCTCCACACGGGCGAGATATCCGTTTTCACGGGTAGATTTTCCGCAAGAAATAACAATCATTGCCTTTTTGCCCGGAAGCGCCTGCTTGTGTAGTTGGTTTAGTTGTCCTTGTCCAAACAATGTTCTTGTAGGTACATAATATTGAAATGACATAATGTTTTCCCTCTCTCTTTTATTTTTCAGCCGCAAAATCGGTAGATGCGGCAAGTTCCGTTTGTGTTTCGTAATCGGCAATGCGTTCCTTTAAACGTGCTATCGTCGCTGATAATGCCTGGGACCCCAGCACCATTCTTAGCGGTGCTGGCTCTCTGTCAACACTTTCTATAATACGCTGCGCCATCTTTTTAGGATCACCGGGTGCAAGCCCCTTTGAAGCATCAAGCATATCTAAAAATCCATGACACGATTCATATTCCGGCATAAGCGCTGCGACCTTTGCACTGCCATAACGAAACTCCGTTCTCGCTCCGCCCGGTTCCACGATTGTCATGCCTATATGAAACTGTTTCACTTCCTGCGCAACCGCCTCACAAAATCCTTCAATGCCAAATTTTGTCGCGTGATACATGGAATTTGCCGGATACGCTACCTGTCCTCCATAGGATGAAATTTGAATGATTCTGCCTCCTCCCTGTCTTCGTAAATGGGGTAATGCGGATTTAATGAGTTGAATGGAACCTGTTAGGTTTGTAGCAATAATGTGGTTAATTTCTTCATCTGACAGTTCCTCCGCACATCCGAATAAACCGTAACCCGCATTACTGACGACAACATCAACCTTCCCATGGTATTTAAAGGCATTGTCCACTATTTTATGAACAGCCGGTACATCTGTCACATCAAG
>CBCTHD010000393.1:0-2822 GCA_965146615.1 uncultured Clostridia bacterium | reverse complement strand
ATGTATTACACCAATGCCCGCTGCCTCTAAATCTTTCGCAATTTCCTCTCCAACTCGTACCACATTATAGTTGGTATCTGTCGTCCGGTCAGTCGAAGTATACGCAAACCGGTATTGTTCGGATTGGGCATACGATTCCGTGGCATGGGTATGTACAATTAACACTTCCGGCGTCCCCGCCAACTCAAATGGTTTTTCCGATGATAGCAGTGCTGCGGTATCTACCGGATACGATGTCTCATTATTAATTGTGAGATTGTCCGAAACTTTAATTCCACCGCCGCTGGCGCTGATGGTTCTTTCCAGCGAATCGTTGTCCAACGGCGGCAACTCCTGCTGTACCATAGTCAGCGTTTCCCCATTGCGGTAACTCTTTTCCGCTGCCATAACAGTTTCACGTGTCATAATCGTTTTATAGACCCCGCTCGCGCTTGCCATTGCCATTGCCGGGCGGTAAAAATTGCCGCCGAGCAGAACGTCGCATATTCCCGCGATCCTCTCTTGGATTCCCGGATGCTGTTGTATAGACTCTGTATATAATCCTGTTTGATCCTCTACAGCGGTAACGACATAATATGGCTGTAATTGAAGTTTTAAAGCCGAAGACATTTTTGTCCCACAGATTCCGCCTGCCAGAAACATACTGCAAATGATAACTGCCATCCATAGCCGCGCCCGCGTTGTTCCTTTGTACCTTCGCATAGTACCCCTCCGTCTATACTTTTGCCAACCTGTCCTATATATTTTCGTTCATATAAACATGTATATGTAATGGGACTTGTTTTTAGTATTGCTTTTCGTTAAAAAAAAGAAGCATACCTCAGGTACACTTCTCATTTGCAGACCGAACGAAACATATCCCGTTTGGATCTCTGATACTCAAGAAACTTGACGTAAAAATTCCGATGAATAAATCCCTTTATTTATGCCATCTGACAAAACACTGGAAATTTCTTCAATCATGGCGTCCACCTCTTTGGGTGTTACAATCATTTCCGCCAACCCTTTCCCCAATGACTGACGAATAAGTTCATAGCGTTCCTCGCCTTCCAGGCTTTTCAACATCTCGTAAAAAGGTTTCTGTTTGTCTGCTGATTCTCCCAATTTTTCTATAACTGCGTCCAGCGCATCATCTGCAATCGTTGCAGCGTCTACTACCATTGGTACACCGATAGCGATAACCGGAATACCAAGCGTCCGCCTCGTTAGTTCTTTCCGACGGTTCCCAATTCCGGACCCGGGAGAAATCCCGGTATCAGATAGCTGCACAGTAACACCAACCCGTTCAGTGCTGCGGGACGCCAGGGCATCAATAGCAATTACCGCTTTGGGTTTCACCCGCTCCACCAGCCCTTTCACAATTTCTCCTGTTTCAATTCCTGTAATGCCTAACACCCCCGGCGACATTGCACAGACGGACCGCGTTCCCTGTTCCACCACCTCCGGCATATATTCCAGCAAATGCCGCGTCACTACCAATTTAGAAATTGTTTTTGGTCCCAGTGCATCTGGTGTAATATCCCAGTTTCCCAGTCCAATTACCAAAATTTCATCTTCTCCGCTGATTCCGCAGCCTTCTAACAGCTGTCTGATTTGCCTTCCCAATACACCTCCGGCCGCTTCTTGCCCCTGCGCGCTCAATCGCATAATATCGCGTATCTCTATAGTGATATATTCTCCCTGTGGTTTGTGTAATGCCGTCTCACCTTGCTCCGACAAAATTCGTACACGCGTAATGCTGCAGCCATCCATTTCTGTTTTTTTCATTTCCACACCTTGTGGAACATGCTTTCCGCCTTCTGTATAATATTCATGTGCTTCCACAGCTAAGTCAGTCCGAATCGTTCTCATGATATCCCTCCTGATGTTATTTTAGGGTGTTAAATGGGGCGTTTATTTTTAGTTTTTTCCACTTTACGTATTTCATACGAAAAAAATTAAAATTTTATTTTAAAAAAACTTGACAACAAACAAACGTTCTGGTATAATAATATACGAACAACAGTTCTGGAACATTCGTTCTAAATTGTGCAGAAAGGTGTGGATTGACGCATGAAAAATTATCAGAACAGCTTGACATTTGTCTCAGCAATGGAACCTAGACACAGAAAACGGATAACTATACATTATCCACGCTTTATCTGTTTTATAACCAGCGTTGCCTTGCTTTGCGCTTTTGTTTGGACGTTGGTACTCCATGCTCAGGCAGATGAAATCATTCAAGTAAAAACATTAACCAATTACGAAACGATTACGGTTTGTTTCGGTGATACACTTCTGGGCATTGCAGAGCAGTACAGCCCGGATGAAAATATTCGTAGATTTATGTGGGAAATTATGCAACACAACGACTTGGACGACACCAAAATCGTTGCAGGAGAAAAACTTTCTATCCCTATCTACACAGTGCAGGAATGCAGTGCAAAACAGGTGCGGCAATAAGACCACACATGATCTATTTTGTGCCCTACTTATATTCTATATATAACAACCACCAAGGACTTTCTGGATGAAAGGCCCTCGGTGGTTGTTTGCATATACAGAACATTGAACTATCCTGGATTTCTGCACATGAGCAAGCAGGAATACACTATCAGAAATTCTTCTCGGTGCTTTATAACAAGTTAGGCAGCAAACAAGGAGGGGCACATACCTACCGACTACCGCCATACCCACATAAAAAGGCGACAGTCCTGAAACTCTTTCAAAACCGCCGCCAGTTCTATTTTCTATTTAAATGCGTTAATACACTCCGCCAAAGCCAACATTTTTATGCCGTTTCCGTTGGCCACAATCAAGCTCTGATAGAATTTTATCAAAAA
>CBCTHD010000392.1:0-2830 GCA_965146615.1 uncultured Clostridia bacterium | reverse complement strand
ATCCTCAGCAAACGTAAACATGCCTATAGACATCATACATAACGCCAATATCCCGGCTACTGTTTTTTTCAACATTCAGACTCACCTTCCTAATCGTTTTTTCCCTCCCCCACAAGGCATCCTCTTTACCTTGCGGAAAAATTTCTTTGAAGCGGCGTCTTACTCTTTCACCGCACCGACCATTACACCTTTGACAAAATACTTTTGTATAAAGGGATATACACAGAGAATTGGTACAGTCGACACCACGATAACTGCATATTTCAACGTTTCACTAAGCATCGCTTTGTCTGCCATGGTAGAATCTATATCCATCGTACTGGTTTCCCCTAAAATTAAAATCTCACGCAAGACCAACTGCAGCGGATATAAATTTCTGTCTTTGATATAGAGAGATGCATTAAACCACGAGTTCCAATGTCCGACGGCATAATATAAGCCAACCACTGCAAACGTCGGAAGAATCAACGGTATCATTATCTTTACGAGCACCGTCAGATGCCCGGCGCCGTCCATTCTGGCAGATTCCTCAAGACTGTCGGGAACACTATAAAACGCTGTGCGCATAATAATCATATTCGTCGTATTAATCGCGCCTGGTATAACCAGCACCAACAGATTGTCAATAAACCCCATGTTTTTCAACATTAAATAGGTAGGAATAATTCCACCGGAAAAAAACATGGTAAACATAATAATCAGCATCAGCGCTTTTCCATGCATCACGCCTTTGCGGCTAAAGAAAAAGGCAGCCAACGTCGTCATAACCAAGTTTAACGCCACGCCGGTCACTACGACGAAAATGGTATTGAAATATCCTCTCCAGATAGAACTGTTTTTTAAAACATTTTCATAGGCGATTAACGTAGGTTTCAGCGGCCATAACAGCGCACCGCTATGCGCCGCCATTGCGTTTGGACTCGAAAAAGATGCAAACACGACATAGATCATAGGGTATAAACAAATGACGGACACCGCGAACAAAACAATCCCATTGATCCACAAATACATTTTTCGGCTAAACGGTTCTTTTATGTGATTCATCTATCAAGCCCTCCTACCAAATACTCGTTTCATTTACCCGCTTGCTAATTTGATTTGCAGAAATCAGAAGCACAAAATTGACAAGCGAATTAAACAATCCAACCGCCGTGGAATAACTGTAGTTTGATTCCATTAATCCTCGTCTGTATACATAGCTGGAAATGACATCAGCCGTATCATAGGTCAAAGGATTGTACAAGAGAATAATCTTTTCAAATCCAAGATTCATGATGCTTCCCATTCGAAGTATTAACATGATAACAATGGTAGGCATGATTCCCGGCAGGGTCACAGTAAATAATTGTCTCCACCGCCCTGCACCGTCAATTGATGCTGCTTCATATAATTCCTGATTGATGCCGGACAGAGCTGCAATGTAAATAATGGATCCCCATCCAATTTCCTGCCAAATACCGGAAACAACATAGATGGGTACAAATTTTGACTTATCACCCAACATATTTTCAGCAGGCGCAAGCCTTATAGCGCTTAGCGCCGTGGTTACAAGACCGGTATCGCTTACAAAAATCTTAATCAGTCCGCACGCCACCACCAGTGAGATAAAATGCGGCATATAAGTAATGGTCTGAACCGTCTTTTTACACCAACTTTTTTGCACTTCATTGAGCATCAGCGCCAAAATAATCGGCGCCGGGAACCCCCAAATCAATGTACTGACACTGATATTCAAGGTGTTAAACAGCAATTTCCCAAAATCCGGGCTGGAGAAAAAATCAATAAAGTGATTGAATCCGCTCCACGGACTGCCCATGATTCCTTTCATTGGATTAAATTCTTTAAACGCAATGATAGCGCCATACATAGGTCCATACATAAAAATGATATAATAAACCAGCACCGGCAAAAAAATCAGATATAATTTCCAGTTTTTCCGCCAATCTTTTTGACATTGTAAGAAATATCCTTCTTTTCGTATCGGTTTTTTTCGTTCCAAACGAATCGGTATGCTTGATACATTAGAAGACATTCGTCAATTCAACCCCCTTAGGTAGACGGGAATGCTTTCGCATTCCCTCACTTTTTCTTTTTATCATTCGCAAAATATCTTGTTTATTTGCTACCGCTGCTCGAAACGTTCGTACGCGTCCTGCATAATTTGGGTAAGCCGCGACATTCCTCGTGTTTCCAGTTCCGCCAGGTAGGCGTCAAAGTTATCCAGCGATTCCTGACCGGTAATAAATTTCACCAACATTTCTTCCGCATATTTTTGAATATCCGATTGCAGCCGGGTAAATTCCGCACTTTCTTCAATCGTTGGCGTCACATACGGCATCCGATACTTATCAATCTGTGTACTTGCCAACCGTGCAATGCCTTCTTCCTGCTGCGGCAATTCATAAACCGTCCGTACGAGAGCGCGTGCCTGTTCTCCTACAGAATAGCTATGTACCGGAATATACGCGCTGTTAATATAATACTGCGTTGCTTCCGTGCGGGACAGACCATCAGAATTTTTCATAATTTTGTCTGTAAAGGTGTACTCGCCGTTTTGAATGGTAAACGTATCGTTTTCATCACCATAAACCAGATATTCGCGCCCTTCTTCGGTATATCCGTAGTTCATCACCTTCATTGCCAGTTCTTTCTTATTGGAAGTCTGCGTGATACCCCAACCGCCAAAATAAACCTTGGGGTCTTTGTGTCCGAACTTCACTTCGTCCCCTTTGTTCATGACAGGAAAGGACACAAAAGCCAAATCGTAATCCGGATCAATTTCTTTTCCTGCCGGCAGCCATTTTGCAAAACTGCTTGACCAAGTCAACGT
>CBCTHD010000391.1:0-2858 GCA_965146615.1 uncultured Clostridia bacterium | reverse complement strand
CGCCGCTTCCCGCAACACAAATGATATATTGAGATAGCACCCCAACCGACAACTTTCCGGCACTTCCATCGGCAACGGCACCTGCTGGGTCTGGTGCGGCGGAACCGCCAGAATCTCACTGCCGCTTTGTATCTGCTTGCCATCGCAGCTTATATTCCAGCGCATTTCATAACAGTCCAAAGAAATGAAATCATGTAGGTTTGTCACCTGCAACGTCTTTCCGTCCCACGCCGTTTTGACATATTCATATGTTTTTTTAATTTCATATGTCCCTGCTTTTGCCGTACGGTCGGCAAATACCATGCCGTCACAGCAGAAATTTCTGTCATGGGTTTCTTCGCCAAAATCACCGCCATACCAATAAACAGGCTGCCCCTGTTCATCCTCACGCAGCACAGCATGGTCTGCCCATTCCCAAATACATCCGCCGATTAGTTTGGGACTCTTATGGATAATTTCCCAATAATCCCATACATCTCCGGGACCGTTTCCCATCGCATGGGAATATTCACACAGAAAATAAGGCTTTTTATGTTCACTGTCCGCATAATTTTGCACCGCATCCAACGGAGGATACATACGGCTGTAGACGTCATAGAGCGGGTGCTCTATTTCCTCCATTCGTTCATAATGCAGTAGCCGCGATGCATCGCGCTGTTTGACCCACTGCCCCATTGCGTCGAAATTTGCCCCATAGCCACTTTCGTTCCCCAGCGACCACATGATAACAGATACATGGTTTTTATCCCGTTCCACCATGCGCCGTGCGCGGTCTAAAAATGCCTCCCGCCACTCCGGTTTATCCGTCAAGCAGTCAGGATGATACGGCTGGTATCCGACAAACGGAATGCGGTTGACAAATCCATGTGTTTCCAAATCCGCTTCATCAACTACATAAAACCCAAGCGCGTCGCAGCGCTCCAGTAAATAAGACGCCGGCGGATAATGGGACGTTCGGATACAGTTAATGTTAAACTGCTTCATCAGCAGCAAATCCTTGTCAATATCTTCTTCTGTCAAATAATATCCCCGCTCCGGGTGCATATCGTGATGGTTCACGCCCTTTAGCTTGACCGCCATACCATTCACAAGTAACTCGCCCTCCGCCGAAACACCAACGGTACGCATACCAATACGCTGTGGAATATATTCCTCTCCGGCATGAAACATGACCGTGTAAAGATAGGGTGTTTCTGCCGTCCAAAGCTGAGGTGATTCCACTGTGAATACCGCTTCTTCCTGCGTCTCCTGTCGTCCCAATAAATTTCCTTGGGCATCGTAAAGGGAGATTCCCACAGATTCTACCCCTACCGCCTGCGCTTTAATCGTGTGGCAATCCGCCCAAACCGATACGTCTTTGATATGTACTGCATCCCGCGACAGCAGATACACATCGCGGAAAATTCCCGACAAGCGGAAAAAGTCCTGGTCCTCCAAATAGCTGCCGTCACACCACTTCAGGACGCGCACCACCATGCGGTTTTCCCCGTTTTGCAAATATGGGGTTAAATAAAATTCACTCGGCATATGGGACCCCTGACTGTACCCGACATACTGCCCGTTGACATATAAATAGAAGCAAGCGGCAACGCCTTCAAATACTACATAGGTTTTACGCTGCTCCCACTGCGTTGGCACCATAAAATCCACTGCATATACGCCGCAAGGATTGTCGTCCGGCACATACGGCGGATCCACCGGGAAGGGATAATTCACATTGGTATATTGCGGTTTATCATAGCCTTGCATTTGCCAGTTTCCCGGCACCTGAATGGAATCCCAATCTGAAATGATCTCCGGCACGTCAATGTGCCGATCATAATATTTAAAATCCCACGTTCCGTTTAGCAAACGGTAATACGTGCTTTCCCTTTTCTCACCTTTCAGTGCACTGCTTTCTTTCTCGTAAGGAATGAAATAGCTATGTTCTTTCTCCCGGTTCACACCCAGGATTTGCGGGTTTTCAAATTCCTGCATACTGTCTCCTCCATACTGATTGTTTAATAGATATTACGATATGTCTTCATTATATCCGCTGCTCCTTCGGCTGTCAATCATTTTTTTCTCATTTCCCCCTATTGCCCAAAGAAAATTTCTTTTTTTCACAAATGATATGCGGCTCTCCAATCTGACCATGCGCAGCATCGTTCTCGGCATAGTATTATCCAAAAAACAATGCACCTGATATTCAATAATTTTTTATTGAATATCAATAAATTTATATTGACAAACAATCACACTTGTGCTATACTGAACCCAAAGAGGTGACGAAATATGTATAAAACAAAAATAGCAACAGTGACCGCAATTTTAGTAAATATCATGTTCTTCGGCGGAATTGCTGCGTGCATTTTAACCCCCTTTGGTACAAAGATTTATGGATATTCCGGCAAAGAATATATCATTCAAACGAGCGTCGTGCTCCTATCAGGCCTCGCATCTGTCTATATTATGTACCAATTACGGCATATTTTTAAAACCTTAACAAAGGACGACCCATTCGTCATGGAAAACGCAGCATCCCTCAAAAAGATTGCCGTCGCATCTTTTATCATTGCAGCGATATATGTTGTCAAAGTGTTTCTATTGTGCACCCCGGCAACCATTGCTATTATTTTCCTCTTCCTCACCGCCGGTTTATTTTGTCTGACGCTGATGAGCGTATTCACTGCGGCAGTCAAGTTTAAGGAAGAAAATTCGCTGACGATATGAGGTGATGGTATGGCTATTCATATAAATCTTGATGTCATGATGGCAAAGCGAAAAATCGGTCTCTTGGAGCTATCGCAAAAAATCGGTATTACGCCCGATAATTTGTCCATTCTCAAAAACAACAAGGCGCGTGCCATACGCTTTTC
>CBCTHD010000390.1:0-2870 GCA_965146615.1 uncultured Clostridia bacterium | reverse complement strand
CATTCTTGCAGCCATGAATGAGGGATTTATCGCCTTGCACGATGAGCGCCAAATTACCATTATGAACCAACGCGCGAAAGAATATCTGGGATTGCCTTCCAATGTGCAGGAAGGCGGCAGTATCGCGCAGCATGTGCAGGACGCCCGGCTGCTGGAGGCAGTGGAACAAGTGTGGAGCACCAAACAGCCTGCCTTTTTTGACCGCCGGCAGGACGGACGGGATGTCCGCGTGTTTATCAGCAGCGTGGAACGTGGCGGGACGGTGCTGCTTTTGACGGATGTGACGGAATCGAAAAAAATGGAACGGATGCGCAGTGAATTTACCGCAAATGTGTCGCACGAACTCAAAACACCGCTTACGTCCATTCGCGGCTTTGTAGAAACGTTGCAGGACGGGGCGATTCGAGACGAAGCAGCAGCACAGCAGTTTTTGCAGATTATTTTGGAGGAAACAGACCGTCTGACGCGTCTAATTCAGGATACGCTGGAATTGTCCCGACTGGAAAGTATGGCAAGCGATGTACAGTTGGACGTGTACGACATGCGGGATATTGTACAGGATGTGGAACAAATTGCATTGACGGTGGCAAAAAAAAGCGGTATTTCTTTTCGAGCACAATGTGAGCATGTGCCGGTGCTGGTAAATCGGGACCGTATCATGCAGCTGCTGCTCAATTTAACGGACAATGCAATCAAATATAACAAACCAAACGGGACGGTGTCGCTGGAAGTGACACAGCAGACGCCTTATGTGGTCATTGTGGTGCGGGACAGCGGCATCGGCATGGAGGATACCAAACGGATTTTTGAACGGTTTTACTCCGCAGACCAAAGCCGCTCCAAAAAAATGGGAGGAACGGGGCTGGGCCTGTCCATTGTCAAACATATTGTCAGTCTTTACCAGGGAACGATTGAAGTGGATTCCTGGCCGGGTGTCGGTTCGGTGTTTACGGTCCGTCTGCGCGCGCTAGCGCAGGAACAGAATGGAAGCTATTGACAGGTTGTGGCCACAATTGTATAATAAAAGGTAGCAGGACGGATTTAGGAGACATAAAATGGGAGGGGACAGTATGCAATTGTTTTGGCAGGAAAAAAAGAAACCATATCATAAATGGCTGGTTTCCTATTTCGCGTTTGTGTTGTTGTTTGTGCTGTTTGCGATCGTCATGACGACCACAGCAAAAGAAATTGTGAAAGAGGAGATCACCAGAGCAAACCAGGAGGCGTTTTCCGCAATGAATACCATTGTCCATACATTGAAAAACGATTTGGACAAGCTCGGCATTCGTGTTTCATCGGATAAAGAAATTATTGCAGCACTTGAAAACAGTGAGGGAAAACAGGTGCTGAGTCAACGAAATTTAAGACGGGCGATGGGTACTGTACCCTCCAATAATCAATACATCGATAAAATTTTGATTTACGATATTGCACAAGAAACTATGGTAGACTATGACGGATCAAACCGAATGCGCAATGCGTATCAGGAGTTTTTGCCGGAGAGGGTGTTGCCGGAAGATGCGGATTATGCGGCGTGGAAGACATTCATGGAACAAACACATGTGCAGCAGTTATACCGAAATCAGGACGGCGACATTTTATATTTACAATCCCTTCCCATGGGTGCAGCAAAAAGCAGCGGCGTTTTGGTCTGCCGAATTAGTGCGGGACAGCTTGACCGCATGTTTCCTGACTTGAATTGGTCTGCCGGACGAGAATTGTTGTTGCTTGATGTGTCCGGCGCTCCCGTTTATGAATCGCAGCCGGAACTTTTGAATGAAGAAACGATAACAGAGCTCTTGCAAAAAGGACCGGGAAACTATACTCTAATGCAGGATGGACAGAAAATCGTAGCGTTTGTCTCGGAGGATCAGGCGGACCTTACGTGTATTTATGCACTGGTCGCCAGCGTCTATTGGAGCAGGCTGAACTACTTCCTGGTACTGATGATACTGTTGGCGGTGTTGATTGCTGTGCTGGGAATCTTGCTGGCGAATATTTTTGCCAAACGGCACTATACGCCGGTGGAAAATATCATGAAGCTCATTTCCGGCAGTACATATGCCAGCACCCCGCGTGCCGATGAATTTGAATATATTCAGACAACCCTGCACGGCATTTTAAAAAGCGCAAAAGAAAATGAAATGTTCAAACAAAAATATCAAAATATTTCGTTCCGCAGCGCTTTTGTGAAATTTCTGCGGGGCGGCGGCGGAACAGTACAGGATTTGTTTTTCCAATATAATGTTGCATTTGACTACCCGATTCATGTAGTGGCGCTGTTGTCCATCAACGATTTTAGTGATTATTTTGGAACAATAGATTTTGAGAACGAAAGTGAACAGGAATTGATGGAGCTTGCAATCACCAATGTGTTTGAAGAAATGCTCGGCGAAGAATATCATTCATTGACAGTACGGATTGAAGAAAACATGCTGTTTTGTTTGATTGGGACGCAGCATGACACCTATGAGGACTTGCGCGGCCGCATCAGCGAAGCGCAGGAATTTACGCGCAGCCGCGTGGGAATCTATTATTCCGTGCTGCTCAGTGCACCGTTTTCGGATTTACAGCAATTAAGGCAGGCATATGCGCAGACCATGGACTTATTCACCTGGCGCCACGGCATGGAGCAGGATGTTTTAGCATATCAGGACGTGGATTGGGGCGAAGGAGAATATGAATTTACGGTCGAAATAGAGCAACAGCTAATGGAAAGCATACACCGAGGAGCGGAGGAAGATGCCGTACGTTTGCTTCGGCAGGTTTTTCAGCAGCCACAGATAAGACCAGGCAGCGCGCAGGAGCTTAAGTTTTTAAAATATGACTTGATTAGCGCGTTTTTGAAATTGCTGCACAGTGATAGGCGG
>CBCTHD010000389.1:0-2870 GCA_965146615.1 uncultured Clostridia bacterium | reverse complement strand
CATTTGACGATTCTCTCACGCATCATGGTGCCGCTTGCAATGCCGACCATTGCCGTTATTCTGCTGTATTATGCTGTGGGACACTGGAATTCGTGGTTTACTGCCTCCATCTATTTGACACAGTCCAGCAAATATCCGCTGCAGTTGGTTCTGCGCGGTATTCTCTTGGTCAACGACACGGCGTCCATGACCCAAGGGATGGCGGATACGGAGACTTGGGCAACGGGCGAGGCAATTAAATATGCGGTTATTATTATTGCGACAGTGCCGATTCTGTGTGTCTATCCATTTTTGCAAAAATATTTTGTAAAAGGCGTTATGATTGGCGCAGTTAAGGGATAAGGGAAACTTTTTATCATAAAAAACGAGTGTTTTCATGACAGAGACAGTAAAGGAGGTTATCCGAAATGATCCCAAATAGTTCGTAATGAATCCTAAGTACCGCAGCATTACGGCAAACACAAATGCAGCAAACGCAGTGCAATTGCCGGCTGTGGGAAAGGATAAAAGGAAGTATAGGGGTATTTTTGGGAACGACATAAAAGATGATGAAAACTGTGGGGCACACCATTGATACAGTCCTGCCGTATAACAAACGCCCAATGGTCTTCGTGAAACGGCGGAAAGACTGGAAATGGAGTGGTCACACAATTACAGTTAACATATAACATATGGTAAACAAGGGGAGTGAAGAACTTGAAAAAATGTTGGAATTTACTATTGTCGTTCAGTTTGTTGCTGACGATTTGTGCACTGCCGTTGCCGGCAGGTGCGACGGACATTGCGCCAGGTACCAATCTCGTGCAGGGCAGCTACAGCTGGGCGGCATGGGGACATCTGGGCGCTGCATTGGACGGCAATTTAGGCACCCACTTTAACGTAGGTAAGCATTCTGCGCAGAATCCCTATTACATGGGGACCGTAACAAATACCGGAGAAATAGAGAAATACAACAAAATTGTGTTTTATATTTTTGAACCCGCCGGCGTGCTGAGCTATGCCTTGACAGGCTATGACAGTGTTGGAGATGGTACCGACCCGGGAGCCAATGCCGGCACGAATGCAAAACCAGCGGCAGAATCCGGTGTAAACGGTGTTACGATCATACCGCGGACCACGATTGAAGACGCGGCAATGGATACGGACAACTATAATAAGGTGGTCGTGGAACTCAAAGAAGCGAAAGAAAGCAAATACTTTTTCTGGAGCTGGTGGAATGCAGACGGTTGTGACGGTGGATTGTATGAATTTCAGGTATATTATGTCACGCCGGCTGACGTAAATTGGGATGATGGCAGTGTAACGCTGTACAGACCCACATCTGGCAGTGAAAGCTATGAATATGACATTCCTGCTTATACCGTCTATGACCAGCTGGGCGATGCGCTGGGAGACAATCTGCTTGCTGCGTTTCCGGGAACCTTGACTATGACGGTGTGACAATGGACAATGGAAAACTCGCTATTTCGGCTGCATGCACAGCGGAGGAAATAGAATTGAAGTACGTGGCGCAGGATACCACCACGGGAGCTCCTGTGTTGGAAAAAACATTGCGCATTGCGGTCATGGATGACATTTCGGCAACAATTGCCTATTTGAATGGAGTGATTCCGTCGGAGACGGAGGAAAACATCACACTGCCGACAAGTTATACTGCAAAAGATGACGTGACAATTTCGTGGGAATCGAGCAATCCGATCTACATTGGGCATGACGGAACGGTTACGCGTCCGAGCTTTGAGACGGGGGATCAGACGGTGACACTGACGGCTACCATAACAGCAGCCGATGGCGCGTCGCGCAAACAAAGCTATACGGTCGTGGTTCTGAAAGAGGATTTGGCAAAAAGTATGCTGGATTCCGCGAAAAACGCGCTGACGTGGGATACGGTTTCCGTCCAGCAGCAGACGGCGGTGACAAGAAATCTGACACTGCCGGTGGCGGAAAATGGAACGCTGGTCATTGGCGAAAACAGCTATGAAGGCATGGAGATTTCCTGGTCCAGCGACAATCCGAGCGTGATTTCCAACGAGGGCGTCGTGACGAGACAGGACAGCGATACAGACGTTACCCTCACCGCAACCCTTTCCATGCAGGACTCTGTCGGCGCAACACGCACAGAGGAGATTGTTTTCAACACGAAGGTGCTTGCAAAAGGAACAGCAAAAAATCTTTTGCAAGGCGGTTATGGCTGGATACACAGCGTTGGCTGGAGCGGCGGCAATTCACCCGGAAATGCAGTTGACGGAGACCGTACAACAAAAGTATCCTCCGGAAATCATGGCAATGGAAACAGTTATATTGCTGTCGGGATGCCGTCAGAGCTGGGTACACAAAAATACAATAAGGTGAAGCTCTATTATTACCCAAGCGTAGGGCAGCTGCAAGGTTTATACCTGAACAGTTATTCTCACCTGGACAGTGATCCGGGAACCAATAATAATAGTGCAGGCAATACGTACAATTCTACTGTGGCAGCCACGGCGCAGGATGAAACCAGACTGCTATACTATGCGAACAACTTTGAACTGCTTGACAGTTCCAGTACGCAGCATCCGGGCACCAGCAAGGATGGTTTTGCCTATTACCTGGACGAAACAGAAGCGCCGGTCAATTTCAGCGAACCAATGACTCTGGAGTTGACAGAGCCGGCAACAGGCAGAATTTTTTACCTGGAATATAAATTAAATGCTACGGCGTCCGAAAGTGATTTCGGTCTCTATGAAATCGAGGCATATTATGCCACGCCGGATGACGTAAGCTGGGATGCAGGGGTTGTGACAATGAATACACCGATGAACGGTACCCTTGAATATGACATACCAGCCTATACGGTTTACGATGAAATGGGTGATGCACTGGGAGAAAAC
>CBCTHD010000388.1:0-2879 GCA_965146615.1 uncultured Clostridia bacterium | reverse complement strand
CAAGTTGGACAAGCCTCCGCCGTGCAGGGGCAGTCTGTTAGAGGAGAGAGGAAAGCCGTGGCATCTTATTACCCAGAGGAATTAATTCATGAAATCATCATGGCAAATGACCTGGTGGATGTAGTTTCGAGTTATGTGCAGCTGAAAAAAGCCGGCAGAAGCTACAAAGGATTGTGTCCGTTTCATAATGAAAAGACGCCTTCGTTTACGGTATCGCAGGAAAAACAGTTGTTTCATTGTTTTGGTTGCGGCGAGGGCGGTAGTGTCATTCAGTTTATTGAAAAGATAGAAAATTTGGATTTTGTGGAGACCATTCAGTTTTTGGCACAGCGAGCCGGCATCCGGTTGCCGGAAGGCGATGAAAAAGCAGATGACAGCGCATTTTATGCCAAAAAGAAAAAAATGCTGGACATGTACCGCCAAACGGCAAGGTTTTATGTAGACGTTCTATATGGGGACGCCGGAAAGCCGGGACGGGCATATTTAGCGCAACGCGGGCTGGACGTTAAAACGGCTAAGCAGTTTGGATTGGGCTATGCACCGGATAAGTTTGATGAATGTGTGCGCTTTTTGAAG
Organism: uncultured Clostridia bacterium; assembly: GCA_965146615.1. Taxonomy (GTDB): domain Bacteria; phylum Bacillota; class Clostridia; order RUG12999; family RUG12999; genus JAAWTG01. The sequence continues at coordinate 2,303 of CBCTHD010000388.1, read as the reverse complement.
GAAAAGGGCTATGATGAAGCGTTAATAGAAGAAGCGGGACTGGCGCGCCAAGGAAAAAATGGGAACTATTATGATTTTTTTCGCGGCAGACTGATGATTCCGATTATTGATATCCGCGGTAATGTCATTGCATTTGGCGGACGCATTTTGGATGACGGACAACCGAAATACCTCAATTCGCCGGACACGCCGGTCTTCAATAAGAACAAGACTTTGTTTGCATTCAACTTTGCAAAACGGTATTGCAGCGAGCAAATTATTGTAGCAGAAGGGTATATGGACGTCATTGCGTTGCACCGGGCAGGTTTTCGAAACGCGGTGGCGACGCTTGGAACCGCAATCACCAGTAACCATGTTGGTATGCTGGCACGGTATACCAAGGAGGTCGTCCTTTGCTACGACAGTGATGAAGCGGGACGTAAAGCGACGGAGCGGGCGCTGGAACTGTTTCAGCGCGTCAACATACGAACCAAAGTGCTGCATGTGCCGGACGCCAAAGACCCGGATGAATTTATCCGCAAGAAAGGTGCCCAGGGATTTGCTAGGCTGCTGGAAAAATCGGAAAACAGCATGATGTACCAGGTGGGCGAACTCAAAAAACAATTTGATTTGGGAAATTTGGAAGAAAAAATTGAGTTTTTGAACGAACTTGCAAAGATTTTTGCAAAGGTTAGCAATCCGATTGAACGGGAGATATTGGTTCGGGAAGCAGCGGTAGAGTCCGGTGTCAGTGAAGAAGCAATATTTGCGCAGATTCGAGAAAATCAGTATAATATTGAAAAAAATAGAAATAATGAGATTGAAAGAGCCAAAAACAGGCAACTTGTCCAAAACAGGGTACAGCACAAGGATGTACAGATGGAATTGTATGAAGGGATGCTGGCGAATTTGATTTGTACGGACAAGCAAGTGTATCTGGCAGTGCGCGAGCGGGCAGAAGAAGAATTTTTTCAGTCGCCGGCAGCGCGGAACTTTGTCAGAAAAGTATATGAGCAGTGGGACAGCGGGCGAACGCCCGATATGCCGCTGATTTTGGGACAACTGGACGCGGAGCAGGCAAAAGCAATATCAGAGGCAGCGTCCAAAGAGTTGCCCTATGCTGATAATGTTAAGGCGGCGGAAGATATGATTCGTACCATTGACGAGCGGCGTAAAAATGCTAAGGCAATGAAGATAGGCAGTGCGCAGGAATTGGACGAACTGCTAAAATCGCTGAAAAAATAACGATTTACAATAGAAAAAAGCATATCTTGATTACATACCCGGGCGGGAATTTTAGGAGGATCTATATGGAGAAAAACCTGTTAAATCAAAAAGTGGCGGAACTGGTCGAAACGGGCAAGAAAAAAGGCGTCCTTTCTTATAAGGATATTGCCGAAGGACTATGCGAACTGGACTTGACGCCTGCCCAGATTGAGGCAGTTTATGAAAATCTGGAAACAGCGGGAGTTGAAGTGGTGAAGGACCTGGATAAGGAATTGGAAGAAATCCAGTCCAGCGGCGAAGAAAAGATTGATTTGACGCTGCCGGAGGGCATTAGCATCGATGACCCGGTCCGTATGTACCTCAAAGAAATTGGAAAAGTTCCCCTGTTGACGGCAGAAGAGGAGAATGCGCTTGCCCGGCGTATGAGTGAAGGCGACATGGACGCCAAGCGCAAATTAGCGGAAGCGAACCTGCGATTGGTGGTCAGCATTGCCAAACGTTACGTTGGACGCGGCATGATGTTCTTGGATTTGATTCAGGAAGGAAATCTTGGGTTAATTAAAGCGGTGGAGAAATTTGACTATGACAAAGGGTTCAAATTTTCGACCTATGCGACCTGGTGGATTCGTCAGGCAATTACCAGGGCGATTGCCGACCAGGCGAGGACGATTCGTATTCCGGTACACATGGTGGAGACCATTAACAAATTGATTCGGGAAAGCCGCCGCTTGTTGCAGGAGTTGGGACGGGAACCGAAACCGGATGAACTGGCGAAGGAACTGAACATGTCCTATGACAAGGTGCGCGAAATTATGAAAATTGCACAGGAACCAGTGTCCTTGGAAACGCCGATTGGAGAAGAGGAAGACAGCCATCTAGGGGATTTTATTCCTGACGATGAAGCGCCTGCACCGGCGGAAGCTGCGTCTTATATGCTGCTCAAAGAGCAGCTCAAGGACGTGTTGGAAACACTGACGGCGCGGGAAGCGAGAGTGTTGCGCCTTCGGTTTGGACTGGAAGATGGACGGGCGAGAACGCTGGAGGAAGTTGGAAAAGAGTTTAACGTCACGAGAGAGCGCATTCGTCAAATTGAGGCG
>CBCTHD010000387.1:0-2880 GCA_965146615.1 uncultured Clostridia bacterium | reverse complement strand
CGTCGCGGTCTCCCGTGACGACCAGGCATTCCACGCCGCTTTCCTCGCATAGCTTGGATACGGTGCCGATGATGTCGTCCGCTTCGTATCCCTCCAAACTGAGCTGCGTGATATTCATTGCCGCCAAAATCTCTTTCAGCAGCGGCAGCTGCATAGCGAGTTCCTCCGGCATTCCTTTGCGTCCCGCTTTATATTCTGCATACTGTTTGTGGCGGAACGTCGGTGCAGGCAAATCAAATGTCACCGCAATGTAATCCGGGTCGTCCTGCGACAAATATTTCAGTAAAATGTTTCGCATTGGTGTATACGCCGTCTTCATTCGTCAGCAAACGCACGCCGTAAAACGCGCGGTTGATAATACTATTGCCGTCCACCACTAATAATTTCTCCACTTGTCGCCCCTCCGGTCATTATATCATCTGTTTCACATTTAACCAAACTTGCCGTGCAATCTCCTCAATCGGCAACGGATTAATGCCATCGCTGCACGGAATTCTTGTCCATTCCTGCTGCCATGCCACTTCCAATGCGGTACGGTATGTTTCTTCCAAATATCCGCGGCTGCGCTCGTGAATATCTTTTTCTTCCCCGCCAGCTTTATTATGCCTGCCCTCCATAAGTTTCATACCCACAGATGGCGGCATGTCCAAAAACAAAACCAAATCCGGCTGCGGCAAGCCCAGCCTTTCGTATTCATACATTTTCAGCCACTCTATGTACGCTTCCCGTTCCCGCACATCCGCAAACTTGCATCCCTGATGAATCATGTTGGACGTCGTGTAACGGTCCGCCACCACCAATCCGCCACTTTTATAAAATGCTTCCCAGTGCATTTTATAAGACGCATAGCGGTCTACCGCATAAAATGACGAAGCAGCATAGGCGTTTACATCCGATGGATCGCTGCCGAATTTGCCCGCCAAATACATTTTAATCAACGCGGAAGAATCGCTTTCATAATTTGGAAAACAAATTTTCTCCGTTCGTACGCCCAATTCTTGCAATAGGCGGTGCAACAAGTCCGTCTGCGTTTCTTTTCCGCTGGCATCCAGCCCTTCTATCACAATCAGTTTTCCCACTTTTAACAGCTCCTTACAATTCCGCAAAATAGCTGCGTTTTTCCTTTGCTTTTCCGCAGGTCATTTTCCCTTCCGGACAAGGACCATTCAAACAAGGCGGGCCCGCCGTGGCGAACACAGTCGGCGCCACTTCCCGCACCAGCTTCAGCATTTGCACCGCGCAATCGCGAATCTCCCACTGCGCCCGCTCACAGCAGCGGTGCCTGAAAAAGTTCAGCAAGCTGCGCGCATTGAACGTTGCCACCATCTTTGTTTCACAGCTGTTGGGCAAAACATACCGCGCGTCCTCTATCGCCTTTTTTTCCGCTTTGCGCTCCGCCACTTTTTGTTCCAATCCCTGTTCTAAAAATGCCTTTGTATGCTTTGCTTTTAAAATATCCGTCAGTTCGTTATATTGTTCCATATCCTGACGCATGGCATTTTGAAAAATTTCACTTGCACGCTCGTCCGCCGCAATTTCCGGCGGCGTAATAAATTCAAATTGTCCTTCTTTGACATACCGCTGAGATTTTACGCTGTAAGATGCAATGCGGTGGCGCGTTATCTGTGCCAGAAAGCTGCGGCTCACGCCCTCAATGCCAAACGTAAAACTCATGTGCTCTAGCGGGCTTTCATGTCCTAAACTCATTAGGTTATCCAAAAACTTTTTCGTTTTTTCCGCATCCAGCCCTTCCATAATATCCTCTACTCCGCTGCTGGAATAACACAGCTTGGCAGCGGCTGCAACCACCCGTTCCGGCTGCGGCGTATGTGCTAACAATTCAACCCTCATTTTTTACCTCCAAACATCTTCTCTTTCAAAACGACCAACAAAAAATGCGGCAGCGCCATCATCCGGATAATGCGCTTTGGCTCTTTCAGCAAACGGTACAGCCATTCCAGCCCGAGTTTAATAAAAATATCCGGCGCGCGTTTTACTTCTCCTGCCAAGACGTCCAGGCTGCCGCCCAGCCCCATCGCCACTTTGGCATTGATTTCTGTCCGGTGCTTCCAAATCCATTGCTCCTGCTTAGGCGCGCCCAGGCATACCAACAACAGCTCCGGCTTTTTTTCCTGAATATCCGCCAAAATCGCTTTTTCCTGTACCTCGTCAAAATATCCGTTTTGCGTGCCTACCACCCGCACGCCGTCAAAGCGGCGTTCGATTTCTGCTTTTGCTTTTTCTGCAATGCCCGGTTTGCTGCCGAATAAATATACGGACAAATTCTCCGCCTGCTGCAATATATCCGTTAGCAAATCAAATCCCGCGACACGTTCAGGAATGGGCGTTCCCAGAATCTTTGCGCCGTATACCACGCCGATTCCGTCCGCTGTACATAAATCCGCCTGATTTAAAATATCCTGAAACGCGTTATTTTTCCGCGCCAGCATAATAATTTCCGAGTTTGGCGTAAATACCATATGGAGCTTGTCCTCCCGCAGCATGTCAAATACCGCATCCCGTGCGCACACACGGCTGCATACTCCCACATTCACGCCCAATATAGAAACTGTTTTCATGCAATCTTCACCCTTTTCCATTTTGTTTTTCGCTTATAGGGTCTTCTTTCTATTATAGTACAAACGAAACTTTTCTGCAACCCAAAATATCGCTTTTCCTACGAATCTGCACAAATTTTTCACCCATAGAAAAAGCGGAAGTGAGAACTTCCGCTCAGACTATAGACAAAACGAAAAGGATTACGAAGATCCAGGGTTCGGAAGGGGTGTCCCCTTCCATCAGATGTGCAAAAAGTCGGGACATGTGCCTGACTTTTTGCACCTTGCGGGACGCGCTTCCCGCAGGAAGTGGTTCGGAGCA
>CBCTHD010000386.1:0-2897 GCA_965146615.1 uncultured Clostridia bacterium | reverse complement strand
TAAGCACAACTCTTTTGAAATCCCGGGTTCTCAACAATATAAACCCGCAGTCCACTGGAATGTTTGTAGGAATAAACGGTTTCGTTTAAATTTGGATAGTCTTTTTTCTGCATCATTCCACCTCATCCTTTCCACAAATAAAGTAAACTAAATCCAGTGCCACACTCTCAGCCGCTCGAACAACTTGTTCTTTCGTTACAGTTTCTACTCCACGAATAACATCGTCAATAGAGACGTCCGTATCTCCTGCCAAAATACCGCTCAAGTAGAAATCTTCCATCATAACAGGTTCGTCATAGCAGGACAAATACCGGTTTTTCAAAAATTCCTTTGCTGCGTCCATTTCTTTTTCAGTCACATTTCCCTGTTTGATTTCGTCTAACTGCAACAAAATTTCCGCTTTCGCCTTATCATAATTTTGAAATTCACTTCCGGTGGCAACCAAAATGATATTTTTTTGCAGCATGAATCTGGAATAGGCATAGTAAGCCAAACTCAATTTTTCGCGGACATTGTTAAACAATTTAGAATGGGTTCCACTTCCGTAAACAGAATTAAACACCTGCATCTGGCAAAACTGTTCCAAGGAATCCTGCAAATTGCTGCGCATACCAAGTACCAGTTTTCCCTGTGCCACGTCCATCGGTTCCCGGATGGTTTTTACCTGCTGTGGCATAGTGCCTGGCTTTGTCTGCGGCAACGTTTCCGAGGCATCGACTGTATCAAACAGCTTCTTGATCGGTTCAACCTCCAAATTTCCCGTCACAAAAATATGAATGGGGCTGTTTTGTATTATTTTTTGATAGTGTTGATACAGCGATTGCGGCGTAATTTTTTCCAGTTCCTCCAGAGAACCAAATTCATGAATACCATACGCTTCTCCATCACACATCAACTCCAAGCAGCGCTGGTTGGCATAGTCACGTTTATCATTTTGCAGTGCCAATATTTCATTTTTTAAATCCTCTTTTTCAATTCGAAAAATCGTTGCATCAAATGCATCATCTTGAACCAGCGGTGCAAATAAAATTTCTTTCGCAAATACCGCAAGCTGTGTTGATATACTCTCCCCTTGCGCATAACTATCATTCATTCCGGAAAAATGAAACGTTAAGATTTGTGCTTCACCTTTCTTTTGCACACCAGCATGCATGGTAGCGCCGTAGAGCCATTCCAAATGCGCTGCTATTTTTTGCTTGGTCGCAAACGCTGCACAACCTGACTTCAAAACTTGTGTAAGCAGTGCATTATAAGACGCTTCTTCCTTACAAAGCGGACGCACCATATAGATGCCAAGAGAAAAATGTTTCAATTGTTCGGTCTTCAGATAATGTAGTTTTACACCACCCGGAAGCGAATAGGTTTCCATGATGTCTACCTCCCTATTAAAGCCATAGTACCATTTTTATGCTATTATTATTGTAAGTGAATTCCAAAGGATTATTCGTCTTTTGAATCTTTTTTGATATCTTCGTCGTCTAATTTTTTATTAAACAAGCTAGCGACATCGTTTCTGGAAGTGAGTAAACTCTCGTCTGGTTCCTCAATCCGGTTCCATTTAACTTCTTCCTCTTCTTTTGGTTCCGGTTGTTCACCCGAAATGTCTGAAATTTCTTCTGCGTTATATTCCGCTTCCGTTTCTTCCAGCGGATCAAGCATAAACTTGCGGATAACCGGATAAGAAAACATTTGCATAATCAGCCCGTAAATAGAAACCAACAGGAACAACGTCACAATGATTCCGATTAGTGGCGACAAATAGAAATAGATCAAGTAAACCGCCACTGCATAGAGAGCTGTCACTATGATGAACAGAATGTTCCGTGGAAATGCCATAACAGTCAGTAAAAATGCGTTTTTTACGATTTGTTTCAGTTTTAATTCAAATGTCACTATCATCGTCCAGATATATTGATGCATGACCGCATAAACAACAAACACAAATATTGCCAGGATCAATAAAAAGAGGTAAAGAAAATGCATAGCTCCGCCCGTTGCAGCCATTTGATGATAAAAACGAATTCCAAACAACAATATATTTACAACGACCAGATCAATGAAGAACATTGCAAAGGACTGTTTCCAGTTTCGCCCCGTATGCCGCCAGAAATCACTCCAAAGCCATGAGTGTTCTTCTCGCACATAATTGCGTAAAACATAATGAAATCCTGACGCGCAGGGACTTCCACCAAAGATCAAAACCATGATCACAGCGCTAGCAATTGCCAAAATATTCACAGACAAATATACCTGTTCTTCCGTAACCTGTTGACTTTCAATCAGTGATTGAAACGCCGGCGCAAAATAGGATGAAAATAAAAACCAATATATCAGTAGTGCAGGAATACAGGTTATGATGTATAGAATATTGAGCTGCAAATATTTCCAAAACTTGCGGAAATACAGTTGACAGAATCGCGCAACACCTTTTTTTTCCGGTTCTCCTTTCTCAACGCCTTTTCCAGGCTTTGTATAATCAAAAAATCCAAAAATGCCAGCCATAATATTTCTTCCTTTCTTAAATTAAAATCCCAATACCAAATTAATAATGAGGTTATTTGCATAAAAGTAACTGCAAACAACAGATCTTGACAATTCCTCCGAAAGCCAGGTGTAGGCAGGATTCATACTAATAATAAAAACTACTGCTGCCAACAGATAGCATAATAAAATACCGGTAACGGCACCGAACCCGCCACCTAATAGCCTATTACATTGACGGATAACCGGTAAATTTGTGAGCGCCAGAAGAATCCTTGCCAAAATGCGGATAACAATATGTAGTAAAAGGGTAAAAACCAAAAACAAAAAAAACCACAACACCAAGCAACAACGGAAAAAAAGGATGCCGGAACATGACACGTACCGGAAATACTTCCAGTCCGGTCTTTTTGGAA
>CBCTHD010000385.1:0-2907 GCA_965146615.1 uncultured Clostridia bacterium | reverse complement strand
GAAGAACTAATAGTTGACACTTCGGGGGCAGATGTGGTAGAATATACAAAGAAGGAAACATCATATACCTACAGTGCAAGCAATGAATTAACCGGCCTAGTAGAGCAACGGTACAGCGGCACAACATTTGCAGGCGGCACAGCGGTGCAGTACAGCTACGACCCGAACGGGAACCAATATATGACACTAAGTGCGAAATTAAGCGAAGAAACCGCAGAGGCAGAATTGGGCTTGGTGGTAGGCACAGCGGTAGGCGTGGAAATGACACAGGCACAGTTTGACGTATTTGGCCGCATGACATCCATGACCAAAACGAAAGATCTGGAAACGGTAACAGCAACATATACCTATAACGGAGATGGCTTGCGTCAAAGCCGGGCAGTGACAAGTGAAAGCGACACGAAGACCACAAACTACCTCTATGACGGCAGCTATGTCGTGCAAGAAAGCGGCAGTGCAACGGCAACCTATGTGCGCGGCATGAATTACATCGCAAAAATCGGCGCAAGCAACAGCGTAAGCTATTACCAGTACAATGCGCACGGCGATGTGACGGGTACAACTGATGGAATAGGCGCAGCGCAAAACCGCTACGACTACAGCGCGTTTGGAGAGGAAAAAGAGACGGAGGAAACGGCGGAGAACAGCCTACGCTACGGTGGCGAGTTCTACGACGCAGAACTGGAACTGTACTACCAGCGCGCAAGATATTATGAACCGTCGACAGGACGCTTCCTGAGCGAAGATACCTACACAGGAGCGGCAGACAATCCTGCAACGTTCAATCTCTACGCCTTCTGTAGCGGCGACCCGGTGAATTATATCGACCCGAGCGGACACGCTGCATCAAAATCTGGGTTGGACGGTACAGAGTATTTCTTAATCAATCCATCTTATACATCAGAAGAAACTATCAAAAATCAGGAGTCTGCGTTTCATGCTCGTGGTGTTTTAGGGATGGATGCCGTAAATAATTATATTTTTAGTACCGGAGGGACGCTTGCAATCAAAGATTCCAGTACCGGCAAGACGGTTCGAATGGATGGTCAGTCTGTGTTGTATAATGCAAAAAGTGGAGAACCGCATTCCTTCCCCAACACAGTGATTGACTTTTCTACCGGAATGATAAAAGGGAATTATGTAGGCACGTGGATGGGAAAAGATGCAAATGTAAGTGCGGTGTCTGTCATAACAGGGGAAACCGTAGAGATGACAGCTGCAGAATATTGGAAAAATAGAGATCGATATGTTCGGACAGATCACAAAACATATATCTATAGTCATGTAGATGGTGCACGATTCTTGATATACGGTTGGGAGATTCAGGGAAACTTTGATTGGGCGGACACAGCAAAAAAATGGAATTTAGAACACCCAGGGCAGCAGCCTAGGCTAGATTATGTAAACGACGGGGACAATGAAATCTATCTGCTGTTTTATATTATAGGTGAAACCAATGTTGATTTTCAGGTAGAGGTTATGTTAAAAGATGGTGCTGACAATTTTGTATTTGATAAAAATGGGCACTACATATTAAATGACATAGGAGAAGCAATGACAGATTTGATAGCCGAATGGGATAAGGCAGGAGTAAAGGTGATTGCGATATTGTGTCCTGGAAATGCTAAAAACTATCCAAATGATAACTATGTGCTGACATTGGCAAAAAAAATTATTGAAAAGGCGCCCAATGCTCAATTCATGCTTTCTACAGCAGATGTGGAACCAACTAATACCCAGGAATATAACGATCGCATGGCAGAGTTTTATGAATTCATGGGAAGAATTCTCTCTAATAATATGTTCGATTCAAATTTGAGAGAACACTTTGCAGGAATTTACTTTAATCATGAAACGTATGCAAATGGACAGGGATATATGGATGAGGAACCAACGCTAAATGAAGTACTGCATATGGCGTATACTGTTTCAGATTATGTTCATGGCACACTATCAAAAGAGATTGGACGGTTAGTAGAGTTAATCTGGGCGCCGTGTGTACCCATAATATGCCCAAAAACAATAAAAACAGACGTAAACACAGGAGAGGCAGTGTTCGTTGATGGAGTGGAAACACCATATATTGATGCCTACCTGGTTAATTGGCAATACCATATCAATCATGGCGAAGTGGGAATTGATGGAGAAAAGTATCCGCTTTTTGACAGGGTATTTATTCAGCCTACACTATATTTCCAGGAGGAAATTATCCAAAGATATTTTAATACATATTTAGAAGTCATGAATGATCCGAAAACATATGGGAATTTGCCAATAACATATGATACCTATATGGATTTGAATAATACTTTGTGGAGAACAAGGGAAAGCATCATGCTGAATATGGATAGAACAATAAATTCGGTACAAAGCGGCGTTGTCAGGTTTGCAAACAACTATGATACAAACACATCTGGCGTTAAAGTTGCTGTGGACATTGAAATGGACAGTAAGGTTGTGTGGGCTGATGAGCCGTATAGAAGCGACTTGCAGGGGTGGTCAAAACAATACACAGACAGATGGGGAACCGGTAATATGATGTATCTTGGATATACTTCAGAGATTGTCGGAATGGATCGAGGAAAAGTACCAACCGATGCAGATAAAAGGGAATTTATAGAGTATATCAACTTAAATGTATTTGGACTGTTGCCGTAGTAATAATGGAAATGTTGGGGGCGAAATGCCCCCAACGAACGGAGAAAGATGGTGAAAAAATGAAAAAAGGTAAAAAAATGATAGTGCCGGTAATTGCTGTTTTGACAATATGTGTTGGTGCATTTGCGGCAGACGGTATTGTGAATATTGCTGTGAATTATGATACAGTGAAACAGATAATAGTCAACCATGACGAGGTGGCGCTGCCGGAGGGAGAGGAACCGTTTGAATATAACGGCAGGACGTATG
>CBCTHD010000384.1:0-2923 GCA_965146615.1 uncultured Clostridia bacterium | reverse complement strand
ATTTCCCGGACTGACGGAGGATAACCCCGTTGTTTTGTGTGATTTGCGATAAACGCAACGATTTTTTCTTTCATCTCAGGATTGGTTCTTGCCATTGCGAAACACCTCCGCCATAGTTTCGTTCATCTCTTAGATGAGAGGAATTTAATTATAAATCTATTGTACCATAAACTATGATGCTTGTCAAACATTTGTTTGTATATTTTACATGGAAGAAAAATATAGGATTTTTATTGACTAGACCGCAAATTTATATTAGAATAGAAGTAGATAAATTATGAAAAGAGGGTGAACCTGATGGCTGACATACGAGCTTTTACAGGACTTCGGTACAATACTGAAATTGTGGGCGACCTTTCCAGCGTAACTACGCCGCCGTATGACGTGATTTCGCCGGATGATCAGGAACGTTTTTACCACATGCATCCGTTCAATGTCATTCGTCTGGAACTCGGCAAGGACTTGCCGGAAGACGATGAGAACCATAACAAATACACACGAGCAGCAAAATTTTTAAACGAGTGGATTGAATCCGGCGTATTAAAATTTGAGGACAAGGAAAGTCTATACATATATGGGCAAGATTTTACAGCACCGGATGGGCGGCAGCTATCCTGTAAAGGGCTGGTTTGTTTGGTCAAACTGGAAGAGTTTGAAAAAGGCATTATCCTGCCCCACGAAGAGACGCTGTCCAAGGCAAAAAGCGACCGCATGAATTTGCTGCAATCCACCTATACGAATTTTAGTGCGATTTATTCTCTGTATGTAGATCAGGAGCGCGAGATAACCCCTGTTCTAAGCGAATGCAGTGCCGGCGACCCGGAACTATCTTTTGTGGCGGACGACGGTGTGACACAGAAACTTTGGATTGTTTCGGACGAGGATGTTATTCGCCGTGTATGCAGCGCTTTTAAAAATAAGCAGCTTTTCATTGCGGACGGTCATCACCGGTACGAAACTGCGCTGCAATTCCGCAATAAAATGTATGCGCTGGGTACATATTCCGACCACGAAAAATTTGATTACGTCATGATGTTCTTGGCGGATATTGAGGAAGATGGACTGCTGGTTCTTCCGACGCATCGAATGTTGCACAAGTTGGACGATTTTGACGAGCAGCGTTTGATAGAGCGTGCCGGACAGAATTTTGCCATTGAGAAAAAATATCTATTGGAGGAAAACGTTGCCGACTCTATCGAAGCCGCGATAGCTGGAAAAGACAAATCGTTTGGGCTGTATACCGGCGAGGATTATTTCTATACGCTGACGCTCAAGGATATTCAGGCACAGCGGGACGCGCTGCCGGAAAAATCAGATGCATACAACAATTTAGATGTGGCCGTTCTGCATACCCTCATTATAGAACAAATTCTCGGAATCGGTCAAAATGACATGCGCGGCGGAGAATATATCACCTATACACGAGACAGCGCCGAAGCGGTTGATGCCGTGCAAAATGGCGGATTCCAGTGCAGCTTTTTCCTGAATCCAACCAAAATTTCCGATATTAAAGCGGTTTCTCTGGAAAACGAAAAAATGCCACAAAAATCCACTTATTTTTATCCCAAACTCACAACAGGTATTGTGATGTATGATTTTGAAGAATAATATCCCTGCCCATAATAAAGTTGTTTTCGGGAGGTGATACGCGTGAATATGGCGGATATTTATAATAGTTTTAAACAGCTTTTTTCTATAAAAATTACTGATATTATTGACATTTTAATTGTTGCATTTATTGTGTATAAAGGTTTTAAACTCATTCGTGAAACTCGTGCTGCCCAGCTCATTAAGGGTATTGTCATCCTGCTCGTTGCAACACAAGTCAGCGGATGGCTGCACTTGAATGCCATTCATTACATTCTCATCAATACTGTCCAACTTGGACTGCTGGCGTTGCTCGTGGTATTCCAGCCGGAACTGCGCCGAGCGCTGGAGCACGTGGGCCGCAAAAGTAATATTAGCGATATATTCAAGAGCAGCGAAGGAGAAATATCTTCCGAGCACCAATATATTCAGGAAATAGCGGAAGCCTGCCGTGAATTGTCTCATAGCAAGACAGGCGCGCTTATTGTTGTGGAACGTAAAACCAAGCTCGGCGAAATTATTAACACCGGTACGATTGTTGACGCGCGTGTCAGTTCTGAACTGCTGCAGAATATCTTTTTCCATAACTCCCCACTGCACGACGGGGCTGTTATTGTCAAGGATGGAAGGATTTATGCGGCTGGCTGTTACCTTCCTTTAACAGAAGACAACGCGCTGAGCCAAGAACTTGGTACCCGTCACCGCGCTGCCATCGGTATGAGTGAAACGGCAGATTGTGCAGTTGTGGTGGTTTCCGAGGAAACAGGCAAAATTTCCATTGCCCTGGCTGGCAATCTCAAGCGCAGCTTAACACCGGAAACACTTTACAAAGCGCTTGTACGTATGCTTGTCACGGAAGAAAAAGAAGCACATCCCACTCCCAATACCCTGCTGAAGAAGGTGAGGTCATCATGGCAAAGAAAACAATAAATAACAAACTATTGCTTGTTTTATCTCTCGCAGTGGCAGTCATCATCTGGATGTATGTCATTATCGCGGAAGACCCTGTCACAACAGCGAAAGTAGGACCTTTAACCATTCAATATACAACGTCTGTTCCCATGCAGCAAAAGGATATTGAAATCATCGGAGAACTAAGCGAAAAAGTGGAATTGACAGTAAAAGGAAGCCGCAGCTATGTAACGGGATCTAAAGCGAATTATTCCGCCGTTATTGACCTGTCACAAATCTCACAGAGTGGATATTATACAGTCCCTATTAACATTAAAAGTCCCAGCGGTGTCAGCATTTTAGACCAAAAGCCCACTACGATTGACATTCATGTAGATAGCTGGGAAACAGCGGAAAAAGAGGTGCATCTCACGCGTTCCGGTAC
>CBCTHD010000383.1:0-2927 GCA_965146615.1 uncultured Clostridia bacterium | reverse complement strand
AGAACATCCGTTTTGATTTTCTTTTGCAGGCGTTCAAAGCGCGGGATTTTTGATGTTTTGGACCATATTGATGTCTTACTATCACCACCGTAATTAGTATGCTTCGTCTGTCCTGTTATTATTTATGATTGGCGGAAAAGCGATTCGGACAAATTTGTAGCTTTGCTTCATTGACAAGATGTGACAAGTATTATATAATGGTACTATTAGTTATAGTAAGCATCGTTATACGCTGCTAAGCCTTCTTGCATTTGATGCAAAGAGGGAAGGGGGATGGAACTTGAAAAAAGATAATAAAACGTTTGTAAAGCATTTTTGGTCCTATATTTTCATTATTATCATTCCCGTCATTATTTTAGGTTTTCTGACATTAGGAATCTTATTCAACAATCTTGCAAGAGACACAAAAGCGCTTAACAACAACATTTTGGAACAATGCGGAAATGTGTTGGACGGTGAAATGGAAAAAATGCTGACGCTTTCCTATGGAATTGAACAGAATGATATGATAACTACGTTTGTTGAAAAATGGGGAAACGGTTATCATATGACAACGTATGATTTTTGGGAGATGATAAATGAATTAAGTCGCTCTAAAGTAAGTAACGGTCTTTGTCAGGAAATTGGGCTCTATTTTAAGAAGCAACAAATGGTTATCACGAACACTACCATTTATTCTCTTCAGGAATACTATGAAAAATTTTTCTCCGGCAGTGCCTATAGCTTTGAACAGTGGCAGGAGGAACTCAGCAAAAAAGGAAAGGAAAACTACTTTCTCACAACAACGGTAAATGCGGAAGCGGGAGAGGAAAAATCAATTGTTTATTGCAGAAATTTAACCTATGCCAATCAGTTTGGCGAGTTTGTATTTTTTGCAAGAATCAATACCAATGATTTGATTAACAAGCTGGTGTTTACTGGGATAGAGAACATTGATTTGGCGGTGGTAGATAAAAATGCGAAGGTGATTCTACAGTCCAACGGTTTTGATTCCAACCTGCTGTCAAACACCAAGAAAAACAGCAACAATAGAGTAGAAAAAGCATCGAATGTGATGAATCTCAAATATGTGTACCAGCTGCCCGAAAAAGGACTGAGCGGAAATGTACACCGCGCCATGATGATATTTTTGTTGATGCTGGTACTCACCATTTTAATCAGTTTTGTGCTGGCGAGTATTCAAGCGCGAAGAGTGCAGGACGTCATGCGCAATGCGTTTGATGAAATCAACGGGCTCAAAGGCGATATCGACAAGCAGTTAAAGGTCGCAAAGGAAAAAACGTTGCTCAATCTTTTACATAATGTGCAGATTGATGAAAAGGAGCTGAAGCGGCTCGAGACGGAATATGCCGGTACGAAAACAGGCGAGCTTTTCAATGTCATGGTACTCTCTCTTTCTTACATTGATGATATCAATTTATATTTAAATGAAATTGAGCTGGTGTGGAGTGAAATCAATGATATGATAATGAAGAGATTGGGGGAAATGCACATTAGACATGATGTGATTCGGATTGATTTGCAGACCTGCATCTATGTTCTGTGTTATGAAAATAGGGAGACAACAGCAAGAATCAAAGAGCTGCCGACAGAAGTTTTTGACGCCTACAAATTCAGAATATATCTGGGACTGGGAGAGGAAACGGAGCAGTTAAACGGACTTAACATATCCTATGATGGCGCGATGTCCGCCCTGCGCTATAGTTTAAACGAAAAGAGCGATGGCATAGCCTATTACAGAGACATCAAAAATGTGGAAATCACGAAGATTTACTATACGGTTGAAAAGGAACAGCTGCTTATCCGCAGTATCAGACTGGGCGAAGAGGAAAGCGTTCAGAAAATTCTGGATGAGGTTTATCACATGAATTTTCATAACCGGCACTTGGCGTCCAATACCTTAAAAAGACTGATTACCAGTCTTACCATCACGATTTACAAGGTGTTGGACGAATGTTATGCGGCAGATGGCGACAAATACGAAAAGTTTGGGCGTGTTTGTCAGAACGTAGCGCGAAATGATGACCTGGAAGAAGCGTTCCAATGTCTGGAGGAAATTTGTCTTTCCTTGTGCAGGGATATTGGAAAAAGTACTGGCAGAGATACGCTAAAAAAGCAAATCACGGATTACATTTTGGAAAATTATCAGAATGATGCATTGAACTTGGAGATGCTTGCAGACCATTTGGGAATCAGTTACTACTATTTGAGCCGGCTGCTAAAGGAACTTCTTGGGACAAGTTTTGTTCGGTATCTCACAACGATTCGACTGGAAAAGGCAAAGCAGCTTTTGGAGAAAACCGGTGAAACAATTGAACAAATTGCAAAGCAAACCGGTTTTTATAGCAGCGACTCCCTGATTCGTACTTTTAAAAAATATTACGGTGTTACTCCCAGCAAATATCGCAAGCAGGGGCTGTAATGCCGCAAAAATAGCGTAAATGACAAAAACGGAGTATTTCGCAAAAATGGAATACTCCGTTTTTTCTGCTTTTTTTTAAATATCATCGATAACGCAAAATAAAACGGTTGATTCCTTGATTTCGACATGTTACAATCGAGCTATCAAGAAATGACATCCAAATCAAACGATTCAAAAAAAGGAGGATATGATTTATGAAAACATTCAAAAAAATGGTTGCATGTACAGCGGCAGCGGCTATGCTGCTTGGTGCAGCAGGGTGCGGACAGCAGATGGCAGAGGTGCCTACGGAAGGAAGCGGAGAAATTCCGGAAACACTTGAGATTTATTGCGGTCTGGGCAGTTATTCCATAAAAGCAGGCGCGCAGGACAATAACGACATGCTTCCGTTTCAATTGATGGAGGAACTGACAGGCTGTCATGTGGAATGGATTCATCCCGCATCGGGTGCGAATGAAGAAAAGCTTAATCTCATTATTGCGTCGGGAAATCTACCTGATATGAT
>CBCTHD010000382.1:0-2928 GCA_965146615.1 uncultured Clostridia bacterium | reverse complement strand
TTTTTTGATTTTAATAATGCTTTTGCGTCCTCTTCTGAACGCCCTATCAGGTTTGGTACCTTCACCTTCGTAATGCTAGGACCATTGCTGATATAAAGGGTAATACGCTCCCCTTTTTGCATTTGACTGCCACTTGCCGGTGACTGGTCATAAATTACATCTTTGGGATATTCATCGTTTTTCTCAAAGACCTTTTTTACGCTCAGCCCTTTGTCTGTCAATTCTTTTTCTACGTCTTGGTAATCGCGATTTTTATAGTCCTCAAGCACCAATTCCAGCTTACCTAAACTAATTTTTACCCTGATTTCCACCGGCTTTTCAACGCGCTCCCTTTCCTGCGGCGTTTGCTCCATAATTTGACCTTCGTCATAATCGTCGCTGTAATCTTCCCCTTCTTTGATCAAAATAACATCTTCATTTTCATATTTTCTCGCCGCTTCATCAAAGGTCATTCCCAAGAGATTTGGTACGCTCATCGTTTTTGAATCTTCTCCTAGCAGAAAATAGGCTCCTACCCCGGCACCCAGAGCAATAATTACTATCAAAGTTATCCAGAGGGGAAATTTTGATTTCTTCTTTTTTTCGTCGCTCCCACCCTCTTGCAATTGCTGTTTTGGAGCGGTATATCCTGGCGTTTGGTAAGGACCACCAACAGTGGAGTCATTTGACATGTGTGACAACACCGTGGAAAAAGTATCGCCGTTTACCATAGTATCGTCAGGGTTTTGCGCCAGCAGCGTTTCTGTCTGTGTACTGCTCATGAACTGCGTTTCATCTAAATCTTTTGCCAATTTGATAGCCGGATTGTGCAAAACAGCTTTAAGGTCCGCTTGCATTTCCGCTGCACTCTGGTAACGTTTCTGTGGCTGTTTCTGCAGCGCCTTCAGTGTAATATCATTTACAGCTTGCGGAATTGCCGCATTTAACTCAATCGGCGGACGTGGCGGGGTTTCGATCTGCATACGTGCCACTTGAAATGCGCTGTCGCCAATAAAGGGCAGCCGCCCTGTCAGCATTTCATATAACACAACACCGATAGAATAAATGTCGGATTTGAAATCAATCGCTTTTCCCAGCGCCTGCTCCGGTGAAAAGTAATGCACAGATCCCACAACATTTTTACCACCATTGACGACGGTCGAAGACGTAACTGCACGTGCGATGCCAAAATCCGCAACTTTTACCACGCCTTCACGTGTTAATAGAATGTTATGTGATTTAATGTCGCGATGAATGATATTTTTCTTGTGTGCATGATCGATTGCACTACAGATAGAAATGGCAAATTCTGTGGCTTCCCGCCAATCCAATGCACCAACATGCTTAACATAATCTTTCAGCGACATACCATCCACGTATTCCATAATGAAGTAGTGAATACCGTCCTCCACACCTACATCATGAACGGATACAATATTGGGATGGGAAAGCCCTGCTGCCGATTGCGCTTCTATTTTAAATCGTTCTACAAATTCTTTGTCATCACGCAGTTCATCCTTTAATACTTTGACTGCCACATACCGGTTCAGCAATCTATCGCGCGCTTTAAATACATCAGCCATTCCGCCGCTTCCACGTTTTTCCAAAATTTCATACCGATTTGCAAGAATTTTACCAATCATTTCCACGATTCACCCTTCCCTCTCATTCGGATTTCTGCAAAATTATGACTGTAATATCGTCCGTACTTCCACAACGCTTTGCTTCCTCGCACAGAAACTGCGCATTTTCTTTTAATGTATTATGATTCAATAAGGTTTCTTTCATCACATCTTCAGGCACCACATTGGAAAATCCATCAGAGCAAAGTAGAAGACAATCGCCTTTCTGCAATGAAATTTCTGTAAAGGTGGGCTTGATCCGTTCTTCCACACCTAATGCCATGGTAATGATATTTTTCATCGGATGATGCTGTGCTTCTTCAGCAGTGATTTCACCGTGACTGATCAATTCTTCCACCAAAGAATGGTCCCGTGTCAGACGTGTCAGATCACCCTTGTGCAATAAATAAGCGCGGCTGTCTCCTACATGGGCGATATATCCTTTATCCTTGTATATCATACACAAAACGATGGTCGTGCCCATACCGGCACAAGCGTCTTCCGACATGCCTTTACACAATATTTCATGGTTGGCGTTGTCTATTGCCCGGCGGATTTCCTCCGGACCTTTTCCTTTACAATCGTCAACAATTGATTTGATCGCCATTTTGCTGGCAGTGTCACCGGCGCGATGTCCGCCCATGCCATCCGCCACGATCACAAGACCGCTATCCCGCTCCAGTGCAACCGCAAAGCTGTCCTGGTTTGTTCCATGCCGTTCGCCCTGCAGCGAGTAGCCTTCTGCTTGTATCATTCGTTCATCACCTTTCTTTCATGAATTTTCGGCGCAATTGTCCGCAAGACGCGCTGATGTCACTTCCCAGTTCCCTGCGGACTGTTGCATTGATATGATGCTGTTGCAAACATTTCTGAAACCGCTCTATTGTCTCTGGTTCGCTGCGCCGTAGTCCATTTTCTTCCACGTGATTCACCGGAATCAAATTGACATGGCAAAGCATACCATGCAGCTTTTGTGCCAGCATCTTTGCGCACCAGTCAAAATCATTCACACCACGAATCATAGTATATTCAAAACTAATTCTACGCCCCGTCTTTAAAATATACGTTCGGCACGCTTCCAACAGTATCTCCATAGGATATTTATGATTGACCGGCATGAGTTCATCTCGCAATTCATTATTGGGCGCATGCAGCGAGATCAAAAGCGTAACCGGAAGGTTTTCTTCTGCCAACGCCAGGATTTTGTCTACCAACCCGCAGGTGGAAATCGATATATGCCGCAGACCAAGATTTCTCCCGGCCGGATGAGAAATATTTTTTAAAAAGACCACTACCTGTTCATAATTGTCAAACGGTTCTCCGATTC
>CBCTHD010000381.1:0-2937 GCA_965146615.1 uncultured Clostridia bacterium | reverse complement strand
GTATCGCGCCTCGTTCCTCGGCACTCCGGGCGCTGATAGGTGTAAAAAGTCGTGCACGGGTCCCGACTTTTTACGGATTGAATGGACACGGGGACGAATTCCGCCCTGCTTTGCGGCGGGGGATTGCTCCCGTCCTTTGGGACAACGGACAAGCGGGTGTGTTTGCCCGTTTTCCCAAAGGAAATCTAACCTCTTACAAAAAGAGAGGAGGGAAAACAGATGCGAAAAAGGCAGATGGAACCGTGTCTTGTAAGAGAAAACAAGAAGTTAGTTAAAACTAACTCGTGGGGGGTATGATACCGCACTCCTTTCAGAGTGGACCAAAGACAGCCTTTATGGCGGGCGCGCCATGTGGACTGAACCGCACAACTTTACAGCGACGGGCTGCCTGTGCCATGTATTGATTTTGCTGGAATAAAAATCAAAAACAAGACAAATGATCCATTTATGAAAGGAGAGGTTAAAATGAAAGTAAAAAAACTGTTATCTATCGTTACAGCGATGGCGATGCTGCTGGGGATGATGAGTTTCACGACATTTGCTGCGGGTGAAGTAATGGTTTCAGATGCCGCAGGTCTCATTGAAGCGGCAAAAACCGGAGGCGATATTACGCTGGAGGACGATATTACGCTGA
Organism: uncultured Clostridia bacterium; assembly: GCA_965146615.1. Lineage (GTDB taxonomy): Bacteria > Bacillota > Clostridia > RUG12999 > RUG12999 > JAAWTG01. The sequence continues at coordinate 2,303 of CBCTHD010000381.1, read as the reverse complement.
CAGAGCCTCTGGTGCTTGAAGCAAGCACCGTGCTGGATTTGAACGGTCACTCCATCACCAGCACGGCGGCAGGTGCCTATGACAGTGCAATTAGAATGAAGAACAGCAGTGACGCGCTTACGATAAAGGACTCCGGCAACGGGGGCAGTATCAGCGGTGTCGGAGAGTACCTTATAAACGATGGAGCCGTAACCATTGAAGGCGGCAATTTGATGTTAAATCCGTCGGACAATGTTACAGCGGCTGCCTATGGCGTTTATGCAACCGCGGGTTTTTCTATGACCGGCGGCAGCATTGAAGTCAATTTTTTACAGGCGAACAGACTTGCCTATGGCGTAAGCTCCAGAGGGGGCAGCGTAACCATTACGGGGGACGCGTCCATAAAGGCATCGGCCACCAGTGGGACAATCAGCCTTGAAGCTACCGGCGATACGACGAAAGGCTACACGGCTTTGATTTCAGGCAATGCAAGTCTGCAAGGACGAGTTGCTTTAAGCAGTTTTCCGACAGCAACCTTTGAAGGGGACATTTCCATCGTCGTTCCAAGCTGCAGTTCCGGTGATTATACCTATGCAATTCAGCTTAGTCGTACGAACTGCACCATCAACGGTGGATATTTTGAAGCCCAGGACAGGCATTTCTTCTCTGCCGGCGGTGGGTCCGAGATCGTCAACCAGAACGACTTCATCATTAACGACGGCACATTTTATTTGAACAGCACGGATTCGTGGACAGTGGGTACGTTTTATGACTACGTGCCGGTGATTAACGGCGGCGTATTTAAGACCGACACTGATGCGCTATATTTTGCAGCGTCGTGGAGCGTTTACAAAAATATTCAGTTCAACGGCGGATATTTTGAAAAGCCTTTTAAGGCCAGTTCAACGGCCGATGCTAACACGCCCAAAGCGATATGTCCTACCGGATATGGCTTTAGTACAGATACCCTTGCAGCCTTGACCGGAAACACAAGCGAGTATGCCGACTATTACTGGATTACGAAAACCAGCCAGATTGAAGCGAATGTAAATAATAGTGATGTCACAGACAATAATTCTGTCACCACCACGGTTACAGGTTACACAACCTATGCGGAAGGCAGTATGAGCGCCACAAGCGGCGGCGATTCCTATACTTTTTACAGTGACGCGGCGCCTTATCGTGAAGGGTATACCTTCCGGGGATGGGCGACATCGGATACCGCTATGACCGGCGATCAACAGCTCAGCGGGTTGACGAGTGCTGACTGGACGGTATATGCGGTTTGGGAAGACGGCGAATCCACTTATGATATTGTCTATGACGCAAACGGCGGCAGCGGCACTGCACCGACCACAGAATCAGAAAAAGAAACCTCCGAGGAAATTACCATTCCATCGGGAGATAGCTTGAACAAAGCGAATTATATTTTTGCAGGTTGGGCGATAGAGCCGGAAGCGACTGCCGCGACCTATTCGGCCGATGATACTGTTTCAGTCGCTTCTATTGCTAAGTATGCAAAGCTCCAGGACGACAAACAAGTGGTTACACTGTATGCAGTTTGGGAATCCAAGGTTGTGATTCCGGAAGATACATTCTCAGATCAATATTATGACTACACCGGCAGCCCTATTGCATATGTGTTGGAACCTGTCTCGATTAACGGGGAAACCTTAGAGGATTTTCAGATTACCTATTACCGTGATTCTTCGTGCACAGAAGAATTGGAAGAACCACCGACGGACGTGGGCAACTATTACGGCATTATGATTACCCGCCCGGAAGATGACACTTATGCGTCGTTCTCTCAAATAGTATATCTGAATATACGAGGTAAGAGAATAAGAGTATCCTCCAGTGATTATACCGGCACCTATGATGGACAGCCGCATACCATATCGGTTACAGTGAGAGAGCCGGCAGAGGGCTACACCATCAAGTATGGTACAAACCGCACCGAGTGCGTTTTAGACGAGCCGCCGACCTATACAGACCCCTGTTCTTACCAACACATTTACTATGAAATTACAGCTGCCGGCTATACGACATACACCGGTTATAGCTCTGTGACGATTGATCGAAAACCAAAGCCAACGCTTCAGGACATCTATTTGGAATATTCTGCCTCTACCACCGGGACGCAGACCGCTGTAATCTATGATTTTCCGGCGGACGCCAACCCGACCAATACGCAGGTGAACAAGAATGCCATTCAGGATGAGAATGGTATCATTGATGTAGAAGCAACGCCGTATTTCACAACTACCGGCGGAACGGTTGATTTTGTGTTAAACGGCGGCACAGCAGGACAGACGGCGACCCTT
>CBCTHD010000380.1:0-2937 GCA_965146615.1 uncultured Clostridia bacterium | reverse complement strand
TTCATAGGATTTTGCGACTTGGGCGATCGCGCCGTCATAGGAAAGCTGTAACATTTCTTCGTAACTATTTCGCGTATGCGTATAATATAGTATGATATTTGAAAAAATCAGGAACAGACAGAGTGCAATATCAAAAATAAGTAAATTTTTTCTGAGCCGCTCCCAGTTGAAGTGTTTTTTCATCTTCCTCTCCCTCTACTATATTGGATATATTGATGATACCATATCCGCAGAGCGGCGTGGTAGTCAAAAACGCTATGCGTTTATTATATCATCTGAAAAGGGGACCTGTCAATAGAAACCCCCTCCGTAGCGGCGGCTCTGTGCAAATGTATTATCGCGTGCACAATTCTATTATTTACTTTGTTACGCGCCGCATTGTATAATGGATGAAGAAAGGGGAGATGATGTATGACCTTTGATTCTGAACGCGCCATTGGCCAGGCGCTTCACACACCTGACACGGTGCTTTCCATAGTGGCAAACCGTTATCTGGCGGACAACCCGCCCATACCGTTCACGTTTCGCGGTTATTGCGAGACGGGGGTGCGCTGCGGACAGGACGGCATGTTCCGCATGGATTTTTCCGCGCGGTATCCCGATGCGCCTCACGGCGCATATGCTTATGCGGCTGCCCGGATTTATGCCATACAGGACTGCCCGCATGGCATGTTTCTTTATAGTCCGGGCGGCACGGAGATGTATGTCAATGGCGAACTTGTTTACCGTTCCACCGTGGCGGATGAACGCGCACGCGGACAACTTCACCGGCTCGCGCCGCCGCTGCACCGCGGATGGAACGACTTGGTGCTCAAATGCAAAAACATTTGTCCCGGTCAGTTTGGGTTCGCGGTGAGCAGCAACAGCCCCAAGTGGGCGCCCATGTTGTTTTATGCGCCCTTCCGTGAGCGCGCGGGGCAGATCGGCTTTGCGCTGACCGGCTGGTTCCCGTCCGATGTGCTCGGCGCGGTGCCGGACCTGTCGGACAGCGAAATGCAGCAGCCGGAGCTTGCGTGGTTGCCGGAGCGCGCATGGAATGCAGAGCAGCGCGCGCTGCCGCCCAGCGTGCGTTTGTTTGGCGCCGCCCGCGCCGTCGCGTGGTCCCGCGTGACCGTTACCCGGCCGGAGACGGTCCGGTTTACCATCCACGCGGCGGGTCCTGTCCTGCTATTTGTGGGCGGGCAGCAATTCACGTCGGACAGCGGAACGCTTTGCGCTGCCGTTCCGCTTACGCCGGGAGAACACGACGTGTTGGTGAGTGGAGCTGCATTTACCGTGGAATCGTCCGCGCATCTTGCGCTGCCGCGCGGCGTGCAAGGGGTGCCCGGTCCATGGCTGTACGCAGGTCCGTTTCCGGACGACCTATGGTTTGACGCCCCCGCGAACTGGTGCACATTGTACCGTTTGTTTGACGGCGTGGACGGACCTGTATACTGGCGGGCAGACTTGCCGGACACCGTCATTCGCCCGTGCCTGGAAAACAGCGCATTTGGCAAGTGGAGTTATCCGCACGGCGTGACGCTCTACGGTCTGCTGGAAGCCGGGCGTGCCTTGGGCCGGACAGATATTGTGGACTATGCCGCCGCGCACGCGGCAGAGTGCGTCCGGCTGTATCCCTACTCCAAGTGGGACCGTGCGCAGTACGGCTATCCATGCATCAACCAGCAATTACTCTGGTTTTCCGCGCTCGACGATGTTGGTTCCTTCGGCTCCTTTGTGTTGGAATTGGCAGGGGACAAGCCGGATTCCAATACGCGGCAGGTGGCGGATGACATCGCGCAATACCTGCGCAGCGGGGTGACACGCACGCCGGAAGGCGCGTTTTTTCGCGATGAATCCAGCGATGTGTGCGACATGTGGGCCGACGACCTCTATATGAGCGTGCCATTTCTCGTACGCTATGCCGCCTTATCCGGCGACACGTCGTTTCTCGACGACGCGGCCCGGCAATTTTTGATTTACAAGGACTATTTGTACATGAAAGATGCCGCCCTGTTTTCCCATGTCTATGATTTCCGGCGCGGCGCAATGTCCCGCGTGCCATGGGGGCGCGGCAACGGTTGGGCGCTGTTTTCCCTGTCAGAACTTATGATGCGTCTGCCGGAGAATCACGCCCTGTACACGGAGTTGGCCGCGCTGTACAAGGACTTTGCGGGCGGCGTAATGGCCTGCCAAGACAAAAGCGGCATGTGGCACCAGGTTTTAAACGAACCGTCTACCTATGAGGAAACCTCCTGCACCGCCATGATGATCTGCGCGCTTTCCCGCGGCGTCCGCCTGGGATTGCTGGCGCCGGAGGGCGCGGCAGATGCTGTTTTTAACGGCTGGGAGGGACTCACACAGCGCGCGATTGACCGTCAAGGCAACGTGCACGGCATCAGCGGCGGCTCGTGCTATTCGTTTGATGCGGACTATTACCGCGACCTCGGTCCTGTCGTCAACGACCCACATGGCGTGGGCATTGTGCTTCTTGCCGGGGTGGAGACGGAACGTCTGCGCCGTTATTTTACAGACGCGACGGGTGTATAGCGGCGTTTTCAATGGAAGGGGACGCCTCTTCCAAACCCCAGATAGTTGCATTCCTTTTCATTTTGTCTACAGTCTTAAAAATGCTGTGCACCACTTGCGGCGCACAGCATTTTTTATTCCACATAAAATCTATTTCCGCAGAAGGGATACAACGCGTAAAAAAACGGTCAAGTCGCGGGCAGCGCCGGCAGGGAGACGCAGCGGAAAGCGTTCCTGCTTCAACGCAATATCAACAATTGTTGATTTTTAGTTGAATGTAAGTTGAGAATGTCGAATTATAATGAATGATGTAAAATATGCTATACTTGAATTCATGTGGGGTGATGACAGCATGAAGGGGTCGCGGAAGGAATCTCTCAATTTGCTTGTGACGCTTGATCAAAACTATCTGGAACCTTTGAAAGTAAT
>CBCTHD010000379.1:0-2938 GCA_965146615.1 uncultured Clostridia bacterium | reverse complement strand
TTTCTGATAAAACCGCATTTTTTCTACATGGACGGGTTGTAGAGTTTGCAGAAACGAAACAGATTTTTACCAATCCGGCGGAGCGGGAAACAGAAGAATATATTTCGGGGCGGTTTGGATAATCAAACAGAAAGGAGTTTAGTAAGGTATGGCGACAAGAATACTCTATACACAGGAATTGAAACAGTTGAATGAAAATGTTGTCCGAATGGAAGAAAAAGTGGAAAAGACCATAAAAAAAGTCATGGAAGCGCTCACAAGCCGGGATGAAGCATTAGCAAAAAAAATTATAGCCGATGATGATAAATTTGATTTGTTGGAGCAGGAAATTGAGATAGAATGTTTTCTTCTGGTCGCACGGCAGTCACCGGTAGCAGGGGACTTGCGCAAAATCACGGCAATTATGCGGCTGATAGGGGACCTGGAGAGAATTGCGGACCATTGCAGTGATATTGCCGAATATATTCTGCGGCTGCCGGCAGACGAGGATTTTGCTCTGCCAGAGGGTATGTGGGATATGTTGTTTGCAATGAAAGAAATGGTGACAGACGCGATTAATAGCTTTGTAACCTTTGATACCGACAAAGCAGAGAAGGTCATTCAACAGGATAATGTGGTAGACAAAGCGTTTGAAAAACTGCGCGTCTCTATCTGTGAGATGATGAAGCTCAATCCGGCGTTTATCGAATCCGGTGTGGATTATCTGATGATGATTAAATATGTAGAGCGAATGGCGGATCACGCAACGAACATCGCAGAATGGGTGTTTTTCATTGTGGAAGGAAAATTAAAGGGATAAGCGGTCAGTGATGTTACAGCCAAAAAGAGAAACGGTCTTCAGGAATTTTCCTGAAGACCGTTCTCTGTTGAAAGAGATAAAACAGATATATGAAAAGAGATTCGCTTGAGTAAAACAGGATATTAGTTGGTATCCTGCAGAGCGAGAACACCTTCTTCACCGGTACGTACTTTGACGACATTTTCCACGTCGTAGACAAAGATTTTACCGTCGCCAATATGGCCTGTATACAGAACTTTTTTAGCAGTTTCAATGACCGTGCGAACCGGCACTTTTGAAACGATGATTTCCACTTTGATTTTCGGAAGCAGTGTCACATCCATTTCAACACCACGGTAATACTGCGCATTTCCTTTTTGAATACCGCAGCCCAAAACATGGGTAACCGTCATGCCGGTGACACCGATTCCATTCATGGCATCTTTCAGTTCGTCAAATTTACTTTGTTTCATTACGATTGCTACTTTAGTGAGCTTCACGCCGGTAGTATCCCCGTCAGAGGAAGCAGGCGCTGTATAATGTTCCACAGGTACCGCTTTCTCTACAGATGCCATTGCAGGCGCTTCGGAAGCCTCGCTGCCACCCGCGATGTTCGGCATAGGAACCATTGGCATAAAGTCTGCATAGCTGCTAGCAAGCCCATGCTCTTCGGAGTCCAAACCTGCAATTTCTTCGCTGGCGGAAACACGCAGTCCAATGGTCTTTTTGATAATGAAAAATACAATCGTCATGGTAATAGCAACCCAGGCTATTACAGATACTACGCCTAAGACTTGAATGCCAAAAAATCGAAATCCGCCGCCATAGAATACGCCACCATCCAATGCAAACAGCCCTGTCAAAATCGTTCCGGCTGCACCGCAAAGTCCATGAACGCCAATAGCACCGACTGGATCGTCAATTTTGAGCACTTTGTCAATAAACTCGATACCGAATACGACAACAAATGCTGCTACAATACCAATAATTGCCGCTCCTACTGGAGATACAACGTCACAGCCTGCTGTGATGGCAACTAAACCGGCCAGTACGCCATTGAGCGTCATGGAAACATCAGGCTTTTTATAGCGAATCCACGTGATGAGCATTGTTACACAAGCTGCAACAGCAGCGGCAAGGTTGGTTGTCATAAAGATGGAGCCCATTGAAAAAAGTGTCTCGTCCCCTTCGGCAGAGACTGTTGAACCGCCGTTAAAACCGAACCAACAAAACCACAGAATAAACACGCCAAGAGCTGCCAGCGTGAGGCTATGCCCTAAAATTGCCTTTGATTTTCCGTCTTTGGTATATTTTCCAATACGTGGACCAAGCATTTTTGCGCCAACCAGAGCGGCTACGCCGCCTACCATATGTACGGCAGTTGAACCGGCAAAATCGTGAAAGCCCAGTTCTGAAAGCCAGCCGCCTCCCCAAATCCAGTGACCGGAAATGGGATAAATGACTGCACTGATGACCGCACTATAAATACAGTAAGAAACAAATTTGGTGCGTTCCGCCATGGCGCCAGATACGATGGTCGCAGCGGTTGCACAGAAAACGGTCTGGAAAATAACGAATGCCCATTTCGGTACGCCTTCCGGCAAAACATCTGCATACGCGCCGGTAATGGTAGGGTCAAAATGTCCGATAAAAGCGCCGGAACCGAACATCAATCCAAAGCCGAGCAGCCAGAATATCGGCGTACCAATGGAAAAATCCATTAAGTTTTTCATAACAATGTTACCGGCGTTCTTTGCGCGCGTTAGTCCTGTTTCCACCATAGCAAATCCCGCCTGCATGAAGAATACCAGGGCTGCACCGAGCAAAACCCATATTGTGTTAACGGATGAATACATAAAATCTCCTCCCTTTTTCTTTCTAATGAATAAAAAAGCGTGCAGTGCAGGGAAAACGGGGGGACGAATTCTCTGCACCGCACGCCTTTGTGCGAACAAGCAGTTTATTTATAGAATGCTAAAAAGCAAGTCGCCGTATGTTGGGAACGGCCAATACTCTTTGGACGTATTGGTTTCCAGTTCATCTACGATAGCACGAACCTCTTGCATCGTGGCAAATACACTGTCATGATAGTAAGTGGCACATTTTTGCGCATCGTCTTCATACTCTTTGGCAGTCATGAGCACTTGTTCCAGCTTATCT
>CBCTHD010000378.1:0-2944 GCA_965146615.1 uncultured Clostridia bacterium | reverse complement strand
CCAACGCCGCCCCCTACACTGGAATATCCCGTCGCTTCATGCGCGCCGGATTGCTCGCTACGCGGAAGGATATGTCGGATTTCCGATTTGGAAAGCGCCTGGTGCAACGGTGTGCTGGCGGCGCCCGGATATCCGAATACCGTATCTATGTTATTTTTTATTAAAATGTCAACAATAACTTCAGCTGCGGTCTTCTTCATAGCTTCCTCCTTAATGGTGTAAAATATCTTTAAAAAATATTGTATCAAATAATTATTTTTTTGTCAACTCACACTATATAATTTTGACAGAAAATATGTTATAATATTAACAGTTTAGCGGAAGGAGTGTTTTTATGGGTTCTTTACTGGCAGCATTTCAAAAAACGTTTATTCTATTTATTTTCATTGCAGGCGGCTGGGGGCTGCGCAAATGCAATATGGTTCGCGCTGATTTTTCCCCCGGGCTTTCCAAATTAATTTTCAATGTATTTATGCCTGCGATGATATTACAAATTCTACGTGATTCCCTAACGCCGCAAACATTTTTAGAAGGTGCACCGGTACTGCTGCTTTCCTGCGCGGTCATTGTATTCAGTTATTTGTTTGGATTGCTGGCTTCCCATTTGTTTGAGAAAAAAAGAATTTTTCGGAGCATCTATATATTTTCGTTTACCTTTTCCAATTTTGCGTTTATGGGCTATCCCATCATGAGCGCTGTTTTTGGACAGGATGCCATGCTAACACTGACGCTTTATAATATTCCTCTTTATTTAATCGTTAATGTTCTGGGGCTTTACATTTTTACAGAAAAAAGCACTGACAGACAAAACCGCAAACAAAAACTGCTTTCCCAGCTAAAGGTTGTACTGAATCCTGTGACGATTTGTATTTTAATTGGTATACTGCTCTCCTTCCTGCATTATCAATATCCGCCACTGATCAGCGAAGTTATTGACATGGCAACCGTCTGCGTCACACCTCTGTCTATGCTGCTCACCGGATTCTTGTTGGGTGGCGCTTCCCTGCGCGAAATGTTGTGCGTCCCCAAGAGCTACATTGCTTCGCTCATTCGCTTAGTCGGTATGCCAATCGTTGTGCTCGCAGTGCTATACCTCTGCGGGCTGCGTGGTTACATGCTGGCCGTACCCGTCATGATATCCGCCATGCCGGTTGCTGTCAACGGTGCCGTACTTTCCGAAGCCTCCGGCAGTGATTCCTATAGCATGGCGCAAATCATCTTCATCTCTACCCTGCTTTCCCTGGTGACACTTCCTTTATTTGCGTCCGTCCTGCAAATGATTATGTAACTCTTCTGAAGGGTTGAAAAACGCTCCTGTTTATCCGTCTATCGCACGGCAGACAAAAGAGTCTGCAATAAGCCCCTGTTTGCAAAAAAGCATCCCGACAAACCATGTTAATTATGGTTTCTGTCGGGATTTATTTTTACGAAATGTTTCGTTTGTTCGACCTTATTATAGTCTCTTTTTCTACCGTCAACCCAAACCAAATTTGCCGTACTCAACGCTGCAAAAACCGGTCATATGCTGCCTGCTGTATTTCGATCGCTCGTTCAATGCCCATATTTTGCAACTCCGCATAATACTCCTCCATATCGTCCACCGGCAATATTCCTGCAATATATTGATATAGCCGCTCTTGCCGATAAGGATTGATTTTATTCATAATACTGGAATACTCCGTATTTTCCTCCAATGTAAAAGTCAAAAGCGGCAGTTGATAGTCCCCCGCATCCGTATCTGCCCATACCCTAAGTGCGGCTTTTTGTTCTTCCCCTTTACAATACTGTTCCATATAACGCACATCTTGAATGCATGGTGCGGATGAACTGCTACGTGTATACTGCCCCAGCATCTGCGCCAGTGTTCTGCCACCGTTGATTTCCTCATCTGTCATATAGGACGTATACGTAGGGTATCCGTCTACCATCTCGTAGGATTCTCCTTCAATACCAAAATTATAAAGCATACTCCCTTCTTCTGAATATGCATAATCCAAAAGCCGCGCTGCCATTTCAACATCTCTGCACTGCGTTGTTATAGCCGCGCCTTTTCCTTCTACCTCCAATGTCTTATGTCCAAATTTTGCACGCTGTCCCTTTTGCGAAGAAGGATACTTAGCAGGCGCCAAAACTGCTCCGGGGATATTTTGCTGAACGTCGGAAATCCAGTTTCCCATATTTCCTCCTGCCGTACCGAATGCCGCGCCCAGCTTTCCGCTGGAAAACAACTCCCCGTACCGTGATGATTCCATATTGTCAAACTGCCGGTCCAGCAATCCCTCTTCATACCACTCATTCATTTTCTTCACAAATTTCTTAAAATTAGGCTCATACGGCCCAAATTTTACGACGCCATCTTCTTGGTAAAATCCACCGCATATATCAAACGCCCCCATAAACGGACCCACGGCATCAAGCAAATCATTCGCAAAATGAATGGTAATCGGGATTTCTATGCCTGCATCTTTCATTGTGCGCAGTGCAATGTCCCATTCCTCCAAAGTCTCCGGCATCGCCACACCAGCGTTATCTAAGATATCCTTGCGTATCACGGCACCACGAAATGTCGTCAGCATATCCCCGTCGCGCACAAACGGATAAAATCCATATTGCCCCTGGTCTGTTTGCAAATTTTTTGCAATTTCAGGTCGTTCATCCAAAAACGCTTTTAAATTGGGCGATACCTTCTCTAACAAAGGTTTTATGTCAACAATAACGTCATCTGCAATCGCCTTTCCCGCACCTCCGGCATATTGTTTCCAGTCATATTCAATAATATCCGGTAAATTGTTAGACGCAATCATCAGCGAAAAACTTTGCACTTCCTGTCCCCACGGCGGATGGATAAATTTAACCCGAATGCCGGTTTGCTTTTCTAATTCTTTTTTAAACATCGTGCTGTTCATCGTATAAGTTTCCATACGAACACCCGCCGGCTCATCTA
>CBCTHD010000377.1:0-2957 GCA_965146615.1 uncultured Clostridia bacterium | reverse complement strand
AATTCCCTTTCTTCCAGAGAGGCAGTCATATACTCTTCTTTCGTGTGGAAGGTCATATAATCAGCGTCATCCGACCACGGGTCCGGATTTGGGTTCGGCACAATTCCGCCGATGACATCCCTTATGTCTTCCGCTGCGACCGTTTCTGCTGCCATACCCGCTGTCATTTGGCATGTCAAGACAAAAAGCAACAGTAACGCCGCTCTTTTAATACGGTTTGAAAACATCAACAAAAAACCTTTCCTAAAAAGCATTTTATTGTTTCATAACAACAACTCCATCTATTTTTCCGTTTTTATACTGTACGAAAAGTTTGTCCTCCACCACTTCAATGTCATCAAGGGTTCCAACCCTAATTTCAGGATTTTTATCGCTGCCGATAACATAAATGGCAGGCGTTGAGTTCTTGCTGATTTCCACAGTGTCTGTCACGCTTCCGTCTTCCGCAATTTCCAAAGTAATCCGTTCAATCCATTTCAAATCAACATCAGACAGTTCGTTTAAATCGATGTTCGCAACCCTTCCAAGAACCGTTTTATTGGATGATGCTAAACCGTCCGAGTAAAATCCATTTGCTGGAAGCAGTGCTGCAACCTTTTGAACCAAGCTGATATTATCGGAAGAATTTAGCGCATAGTAGAACACATCACCCTTTTGCAGCCCGTCAAATTCCGATAGATAACTATCCGCCAAAACATACTTCATCGCACTCTTCTCGGACAAAAAAGACACCTCTGTCTTTACTTCGCCGTTGCTGTCAATAATCTGTTTGCAGGAGGTACAAACTGCCAGTTCGCTGCTGTCGTTAATAACCCCCGGTTCGTTGGCACGCAGGCGCATTGTGATGGCAATGAGCTTTGCTATTTTGGTTTCTTCGTCCAAATCATATCCCTTCACTTGGTACTGGGAATTATGATTGATTTCTATTCTTGCCAAATAGTCCTCCAAATCAGTAATTCCGTTTTCATCCGGTATACAAAGCACTTTTGTGGTTTCATTTACGCCAAACACGCCTGTGCCGTTTCCGCCAAATATTTTTTCGTTTGCATTATATTTTTGCGTATCGCCGGGAAGTGCAAGATTCTCATTTTTCACTACAACCGGCTTGCCAAGGAATTTGATTTCCCCGTTGCTGTTTAGTTCATATGCGGTAATGCGGTTTTCCAGGTTTTGCAGGTACGCCGCGGCTTCCGCCGCCGTAACTGAAGTATCCTCAATTTTTACCTTAGACGCCAGCTTCAGCGTTTGCACTTGTGCGTTTTGACCAACCAGCTTTTTCGTGACTGTGATGTTAAACGCATCATCATCGTTGATAATCTCTTTTTCTTTAAAGTCGCCCGGTGTCAGCATCCGCACATATATGTCGCTCAACATCGCGTTGTTTGCCTCCACCTCCGCTACATATCCATATAGTTTCCGCTGCACTGTCCCTTCCTCCATATATACGATTTTATTCATATGGTTTAGGTAAGCAGTAATGTTATCGCCGGGCGCGACCGTGGCGTCTGTCTCCCCTGCAAACTGATATACGGCACCGTCAATCGTCACTTCATCATCGGTTATCTGCTGCACCGTCCCTTCTGCCAATTGGTCTGAGACAATCAGTTTGTTTACCTGCCCGTCCCTACTTTGAAAAACGGATACCACATCGCCGCTCTGAATGTCCGCAATGGTCATCGATTCCCCGTCTTTACTTTGAATTTCATAGGTTAGATATCTATCTGTCTCGTCAAAATGCAGAAAAGTTTTCCCGTCAAGTTCCTGCCCGCTCTTCCAGTAAATCGTGTTATTGGAAATGCGGTCTGTCACGAAGCTCTGATACTCATAAATAAAAACGACATCTGCATTTTCATCGCCAGTGTTATCTCTCATTTGAATATAACCATTCGTCAGCAACAAATCGCTCTCATCGCCGTTGAGCAGCAAACGCCCGTTTTTTACAAAAACCGCATTTGCGTCATAGCTGATTTTTCTTTTTACCCCATCTTCATAATAGGTAAGCGTTTTATTTTCAGCCTGCACGATATTTTCATCCGTTATTTCGGTCACAGAATTGTTTTTGGTTAGCCGATAACTCTGTATCCGAAAATTGTCGTCTCCATCTACAAAGCAATAAAATTCCACTTCTGCCCCAAGGCAGTCTGCAATATCCGTATTACCAGCATCATATACGTAGTTATCAATTTGTACTTCGTTATCCTTCAAGCCATCAACGGGGGCGCTCAGCCAAGTGGTCGCATTTGCTGTGACGACACCAACCTGCTTTATCCACAGCTCGCCATTGGTGTCAAATGTGTTGCGCAGCGTCTGTCCCTCTACCCGTTCAACAGAAATTCCACTTTCCGTCCAGTTATTCACTGCCATATTAACGTCAAATGCCTGATACAGCATTTGCACCATCTGACCCCGTGTGAATTCCTGCCCGATTTGTATACCGGTTGTAATACCAAGCTGCTGCGCTAACGCAACATAACCGCTCGGATACCCTCCATTTTCTTCTGCCACATATTTGTATCCCAGTGTACAAATCAACATTTTGCTAAACTCCGCATAGTCCAGAAACGCATCCGGACGGAACGTAAGGTCGGGGTATCCGTTCATAATCCCAGTTGCCTCCACCCAATATACATCAGCAAAAAACCAGTCGTCGCGGGAAACATCTGAAAATTTCACGGTTTCATCTGAACCAATGACAGACACATCAATTCGATTCAAACGGTTCATCACCGCTGCGCCTTCACTGCGTGTCACTGGCTCTTCTAAATGATACGCGCCGTTTTCGTCACCGAGAATGATGCCATAAGTCACCATTTCAAACAGTGCTTTATTGCGTTTCGCTTCTTCTGCTGTTGTATATTGATAGCTTCCCCCAAGTAGTGTTTCCTCATTTTCCTCTTCCGTCTGCTCGGACAGCTCGGTTATCTCTGCACCCAACGACTCTGTCTACATATCCTCAG